>JBAQUW010000047.1:0-15399 GCA_049297755.1 Alphaproteobacteria bacterium | reverse complement strand
TGATAGGTTCCGTATTGCTGAAGTGTTGGCCAGTGGAGTAGAAATATCCTACCGCGATTTGCACGATAAAACAGGCGTGAGCGTCACTACCATTGGCCGCGTGGCGCGTTTTTTGCACCATGGATTTGGTGGATATCTCACAGTATTAGAACGCTTAAAACGGGGAGAAAAAAAATGAAACTGTCATCATTCGCATTGCTACTGGCTTCAGTTGTGGGGTTAGAAAGCTGCATGGCCACCAACCCCGCCACGGGCGGCAGCATGTTCAGCATGGTGAGCGCCGAGCAAGAGCGCAAATTGGGCGAAGAAACCGCCATGGACGCCATCAAAACCATTGGTCTGTATAAAGCCCAGCCGCGCCTCGAAAACTACTACAAACAACTAGGCAAACACATTTGGAGCAAAACGGAAATGGCCGCCGCCCCCATCGAATTTATTTTGCTGGATGATGGCGAAGTGAACGCATGGGCCACTCCGGGATTCATCAATACTTACCGTGGCTTGTTCCCTTATTTGAACAGCGAAGCTGAACTGGCTGCCGTGTTGGCGCACGAGGCTGGGCACATCAACGCCCGCCACATTGCGCGTGGCGTCACCAGCAACCAATTGGGCAGTTTGGCCGTGAACTTAGGGGCCATTGCTGTGGGTGCTTACACCGGCAGTGCCGATGCCGCCCGTGCCGCAGGCCAACTGGGCGGATTGGGTGCCCAAGTGGCGCTGAGCGGCTATGGCCGCGATTATGAACGCGAAGCAGATAGCTTGGCCGTGCGCTACATGCCCAAAGCAGGGTACGATGCGCGTGAAGCCTATAACGTATTCCATAGTTTCGACCGCATGCGCGACTACGCCGCGCTGGAATACGGTATGCTGCACAATGGCAAAGCCCTGCCAAAGTCGCCGTTTTATAGCCTGCTGAGCAGCCACCCCGAACCCCTTGAGCGTCAACAAAACGTGATTGCCGCCGTAGGTAAGCCCGATGGCACTGTGCGCTTGCCGCAAGGTATGGCACCTGCCACCCCCGTGAACGACCCCCAAGGCCGCAGCCGCTTCTTCGACCACATTGATGGCATGGCGTGGGGCCCCAAGGCCGACCAAGGTGTAGCCAGCCGCACCAAGTTTTATGACCCCTACGATAAATTTGTGTGGAAGCTGCCCGAAGGTTTGCACATGGTGTTCCAAGGCGGCCATTGGGAAGGGGTGCGTGCCACCGACGGCTTGCGCGTGTTCCTCACCGCCATTCATGGCGGCGAAAAAGACCCTGAATATGACAGCGAAGAAGTGCTGCGTTTGGCCTTCCCCAGCGTGCGTGGGGTTGAACGCGCCAGTGTAGGAGGACGCACGGGTTACACGGGCACACTCAGCATCAGCGGTGGTTTTATGGGCAATGCCGATGTACGCGGCACCGCCCGCGCCATTGCCTTCCCCAGCGGCAAAGCCAAGGCCGACGACTATCGCACCAAGCACCATATTATCATGGTTTTCGTCACCCCCAATGCGGGGGGAGACTTTGATAAAAACGTAAAAACCGCCATCGACAGTATCCGCTATCTATCTGCTACCGAATCCAAAAACGTGCAGCAATTGCGCGTGGATGTGGTGACGGTCAAGGCGGGCGATACGCTGAATAGCCTCGCCAACCGCATGGCGCAAAGTGCCCTGCGCCGTGAATTGTTCATGGGCCTGAATGCACTGGAAGAAGGCACCCCGCTGATACCAGGCATGCAGGTGAAACTGATTACCGACCCGAATACGCTGTAGCTAAAAAACAAGCCCCCTTACGGGGGCTTGTGCATTAAGCAGGTTCCAAACTGGCCGCAATCTCGGCAATTTTGGGGTGTTCTCGCCCCAGCACCAGCCAAGTGGCGCCCGCTTTGTACGCTTGCGCGTAGGTGGTGGGGTTGGGCTGGTCGTCGCGCGGTTGGCCGCTTAGGCTACAGCCGGGAACCAGCAGTTTGCCTTCGGGCCACAGCTCGCGCATACTTGCGGCTTGGGTAGCGGCACATACAATGCCGTGAATGCCCACATTGCGTGCATTCACCGTGCGCAACAGGGTCGAGGTTTCTATGCGTGCCATGCCCATCTGCTTTAAAAAGTTGGCAGGCGTGCTGGAAAGCACCGTTACCCCCAGCAACAACGGCGCAGGGGCATGGTGGCCATTCTCAAAAGACCGCAAGGCCGTTTGCATTTGGTTAAACGCAAGGGGCGTCAGCGCTTCATCGGCATGGATGGTGATGCCAAACGGTAGCGTGGCCCGCACATGCAGCACAGGCAGCAGCGCCGCCAAGGCTTTGGCCATGGTGGTGCCAATGTCCTTCAGTTTGATATCCAGCAGCCATGGGTGGGGCAAGGCTTTAATAAAGGCCAGCAAATCGGGTAGGCCCGCATACGCATTCCACAGCTCAAGGCCAATTTTGTAGCCGCCAGCGTAGTTTTTTGTGGCTTCCACAATGGCTTTGGCGGCGGCAATGTTGTCTACATCCAGCGCCACAATCAGCGGGCTGGTGGGCAGTCTCAACGCAGGGAGGATCATAGGGTGTTCCTTGTGCAAAAGGGCAGGGAGGTGTCGGCGGTAACCGCCCAGCGTATACGCGAAAAAGAACGCCCCTACAATAAAAAAAACGTGACGCCGCCCGCCAATAGGCTATGCTGTGGCTATTCCAAACACATAAAAAAGAAGGAGATTCTCTACATGGCACGGCATAAAATTGCACTGGTTGGCGCTGGCAACATTGGTGGCACCTTGGCCCACTTGGCAGCCCTTAAAAACTTAGGCGATGTGATTTTGGTGGACGTGGCGGAAGGTGTGCCCCAAGGCAAAGCACTGGATATGGGCCAAAGTGGCGCCGTTGAGCGCTTCGGCCAAAGCATTATGGGCACCAATAATTACGAGGATATCAAAGGCGCCGATGTCTGCATCGTCACCGCAGGCATTGCCCGCAAACCGGGTATGAGCCGCGACGATTTGGTGAACATCAATGCAGGCATTGTTAAAACCGTGGGCGAAAATATCAAAAAATACGCCCCCAATGCCTTTGTGATTGTGGTGACCAACCCGCTGGACGCCATGGTATGGGTCATGCAAAAAGTCACCAACTTCCCTGCCAACCGTGTGGTGGGCATGGCGGGTGTGCTGGATAGTGCCCGCTTCTCGTTTTTTCTGGCCGAGGCCTTAGGCGTGGCGGTGGAAGATGTGAACACCTTTGTGTTAGGCGGCCATGGAGATACCATGGTGCCCGTGGTGCGCTATGCCACCGTGGCGGGGATTCCGTTACCTGAGATTGTGAAAATGAAGTGGATTTCGCAAAAGAAACTCGACCAAATTGTGCAACGCACGCGTGATGGTGGTGCGGAAATTGTGGGCCTGCTAAAAACGGGCAGCGCCTACTACGCCCCCGCCAGCAGCGCCATTGCCATGGCCGAAAGCTACTTGTTCGATAAAAAACGCGTGCTGCCCTGCGCTGCCCACCTGAATGGTGAGTACGGCGTGAAAGACCTGTACGTGGGCGTGCCCGTGGTCATCGGCGCTGGTGGTGTCGAAAAAGTGGTGGAAGTGGAACTGACCAAAGAAGAGCAAATTATGTTCAACCACTCCGTCAACGCCGTGAAGGAGCTGACCAAAGGTATTAAGCTGTAAGGCGCTCAAACGCAAACACAACCCACCAACTGGTGGGTTGTGTTGTTTAGTCTTGAATGCGAAAAACATCAAGACTGAGGACGCAATAGCTTGGATGCAGGGCTTCAGGGGAAAGTACGCAGTGATTTTGGGCAGAGGTGATATAGGTAATTGTCGCCTCTACTTCTCGCCCTGTATAACGTTGTTGGTCGGGTAAAAATTCACGGAGAACAACGGTATCTCCTACAGCAAAGTTGCGGTCATCGTTGCGGCGTAAATCATGGAGTTTTAGTCCGAGGCGCGTAGGCTCAAACTGATGAGGCTCAGATTTGAGAATATGTTGCATAGAGGCGCTCCAATGCCAAAAGGGAAGAAAGATAGGTATTGTTCAAAATATACTGAAGATGGTGTCGCATGACAACAAAAACCGCCCCAAAAAGGGGGGCTGGCGTGTGGCCCAATGCTTGGGGTTATGTGCTTGTGGCTATGGACTGAACTTGGCAAGTCCAAATAATCCCGCTAAAGTAACCTCATGCCCCCACTCCTCACCGACCTGCTCATTCAATGGCTGCAAGGCGGCGGGGTGCTGAACTTGGCCAGTTTGTATATGGCCGATTGGTTGCTGAGTAACCCGTGGTGGACGCTCAGCGTGCTGGCCAGCTATCTTTCCCCCACCGTCATTGCCGTGGTGCGGCGGCATCCCAACCAAGCCAGCATTGGCGTGGTGAATTTTTTTCTGGGCTTTACCTACATTGGCTGGGTGGTGGCGCTGGCATGGAGTTTGTCGTACATTCCGCCTGAAGTGCGGCGCACGTTTGGTTGGTTTGGAGCGAAGGAATAAGTGCAAATGGGTAAGGGAATAACTTCCCCTAGACGTACACCTTTTGCCGCGCTACACTGCCCGCAAGTTTTCAAGAATAAGTAACGTAAAGTGTAAGGCAAACCCCCATGAATATTCACGAATATCAATCGAAACAACTGCTGAAAAAATTTGGCGTGGCCGTGCCCGAGGGCGTGATTTGTGCCACCGCCAAGGAAGCTGAAGCAGCCGCCAAACTGCTGGGCACCAAAGTGGTGGCCGTGAAAGCCCAAGTGCACGCGGGTGGCCGTGGCAAGGCAGGTGGCGTGAAAATTTGCAAAACCCCAGCCGATGCCAAGGAAGTAGCGCAAAAATTGCTCGGCACCCGTTTGGTGACCCACCAAACAACGGCGGAAGGTCAACCCATTAACTTGGTATATGTGGAAGCAGGTACTGAGATTGCGCGTGAGTTGTACGTGGCCATTTTGCTCGACCGCGCCCAAGGCAAAAACATCATCATGGCCAGCACCGAAGGCGGCATGGAGATTGAAGAAGTGGCGCACAACACGCCCGACCGCATTTTTAAATACACCATTGACCCTGCATTGGGGCTGATGCCTTACCAAGCGCGCGATTTGTGCTTCTCTCTCGGTCTGACAGGCGACCAGATTAAACATGGCACGTTGTTCTTTTTAAATCTCTACAAAGCCTATATTGAAACCGATGCGGCCATGCTGGAAGTGAACCCCATGGTGGTGACAAAAACGGGCGAAGTGATGGCGCTAGATGGCAAAATGAACTTTGACGGCAACGCCCTGTTCCGCCACCCCGATATTGCCGCCATGAACGACGAAAGCCAACAAGACAGCCGCGAAGTGGAAGCCGCCAAGTGGGAGCTGAACTACATTGGCCTCGATGGCTCTATCGCGTGCATGGTGAACGGCGCAGGTTTGGCCATGGCCACCATGGATATTATCAACCACTATGGCGAAAGCCCCGCCAACTTCCTCGACGTGGGCGGCAGCGCCACCGAAGAACGCGTGACCGCCGCCTTTAAAATTATTGTGTCCGACCCGCGCGTGAAAGGCATTCTGGTGAACATTTTTGGTGGCATTATGCAGTGCGATATTATCGCGCGCGGCATTATTGCGGCAGCCAAAACCGTGAAGCTGAGCGTGCCACTGGTGGTGCGCATGCAAGGCACGAACGTAGATTTGGGCAAAAGTTTGCTGGCTGAAAGCGGCCTACCGATTGTGACCGCCGACACGCTGGACGAAGCCGCCACCAAAATTGTGGCTGCTGTACGCAAAAACAAGGCGGCGTAATCATGCCCGTTATACATATCAATTGTAAGGCCGATAAAACAGATGCTGAAAAGCGCGCTGTTTATAAAGGTATTACAGATGTATGTGTCAAACAATTAGGCTGTGCTCCAGAAGTTGTCGAAATTTTCTGGCACGATATTACTGACAATAACTTTGCGCGAGCAGGAGAAATGCTGGCGGATACACTGAAGAAAAAAGGGAAATAACATGTCTATTTTCATCCACGAACACACCAAAGTCATCACCCAAGGCCTGACGGGCAAGCAGGGGACTTTCCACACTGAGCAAGGCTTGAAGTACAGCACCAATTATGTGGGCGGCGTGAGCCCTGGCAAAGGTGGCGAAAAGCACTTGGGGATACCTGTATTTAATACCGTGCGTGAGGCCGTGTTGGCCACAGGTGCCGAAGCCAGCGTCATTTACGTGCCGCCCCCCTTTGCCGCCGATGCCATTTTGGAAGCGAAAGACGCCGGCATTAGCGTGTGCGTGTGCATCACCGAAGGTATCCCCATTCAGGATATGGTGAAGGTGAAAAACGCCCTGAACGACCCCAAAAACAAAATGCGCCTCATCGGCCCCAACTGCCCAGGCATTATTACACCAGGTGAAGATGGCAAAGGCTGCAAAATTGGCATTATGCCTGCGCGTATTCACCGCAAAGGGACGATTGGGATTGTGTCGCGCTCTGGCACACTGACGTATGAAGCCGTTGACCAAGTGACCAAAGCAGGCCTCGGCCAATCCACCTGCGTGGGCATTGGTGGCGACCCTGTGCCGGGCACCAACTTTATTCAGGTGTTGAGTGCGTTCGAGAACGACCCGCAAACAGAAGCCATTGTGATGATTGGCGAAATTGGTGGCTCGGCCGAATTGGAAGCGGCAGACTTTATTAAAAACAGCATGACCAAACCCGTGGTGGGCTTTATTGCGGGCGCCACTGCTCCCAAAGGCCGCCGCATGGGCCACGCGGGCGCCATTATTAGCGGAGGCAACGATACTGCCGCCGCCAAAAAGGATGCCCTGCGTGCCGCTGGTGTGATTGTGTGCGAAACCCCCGTGGAAATTGGGCCGAACATTGCTAAGTTGGTGAAGCGGAAGTAATACGCTAAACGAAAGAGCCCCTTGCGGGGCTCTTTGTTTTAACCAGCTGGCTGTAGCCGAAAGTGATAGACATTGCGGTCTATGCCATTGCTCACCATCGCTGCATCGCTGATGGTTTTAGGAAAGAAGGCTAAAAAGGCTTTCTGACCTTCCACTCCAATAATTAGGCCATGGCAGGGTAGCTTTTTATCGAACAGCTGGGCTAAGTTTTCAGGGTTATTGGTCATTTTCACCAACACCACCCAACCGCCGTCCATATCCTGTTTGGCCAATTCAACCAATACGGTGGTGCGCATTGCAGGCGAAAAATGCCCAATCACATTCCACATATGCCCATCTTCCACTTTATAGGCCGCTTTTACGGTAAGAGATTTATAGCTGGTGGCAGGTGGTGCATAAGCAATACGCTCAGGAATATACTGGGCATCGAGGGGAATTAAACCGCGCATAACGGAACTCCTTTCGGAAAGATGTTGCTTGTTCTTGCTTATCGCTTTTAGTGTATACCGTGCAAATGTGCAAGCAGAAAATGTTACCCCCCGTGCATTTCAGGTTGCCTGTACGCGTTTGCCATGCTAAAAACCACCTCATCAGCAACTTAAAGGCATATACCAAACCTATGGCAACCCTTATGCATGGCCCCGAAAAACGCTACGCCAACGCCCTGTTTACGCAGGCGGGGAAAGACGTTTCTGGCGTGCGCGTGGGTGTCGATGTGCTGCTGGCGACATTTGCCGCTGCCCCAACCTTCCAAGCCTATTTGGCCAGCCCGCTGGTGAAAAACAGCGAGAAAGTCGCTGCCCTTTCCGATGTGCTCAAAGCTGCCAAAGCCCCCAAAGTGTGGTTCAATTTTGTGGCGCTGCTGGGGCAAGAAAGCCGCTTGGATATGCTGAGTGGCATTGTAGACTGCCTAACCACGATGCTCGATAAAGCTGAAGGCCGCGTGACCGCCCAAGTGGCCACCGCCACCGCCCTCACCGCCAGCCAACGCAAAGCCATTGAAGCCCAAGTGAAGGCGCTGGATAAAACCACCAAAGATGTGACCATTGCCGAAAAAGTGGTGCCAAGCCTGATTGCAGGCGCCCGTGTGCAAGTGGGCAGCCGTGCGTGGGATGCAACCCTGCGCGCGCACCTCAACGCTCTCAAACAACATTTAATGCATTAGTAAAAGTAAAGAGAAGGAAAAGCCCCATGGCCGAAACCATTAAAGCCGCCGAAATTAGCCGCATTTTGAAGCAGCGGTTGGAAAATTTTGAAGCCGTGACCCACACCGATGAAGTGGGCGAGGTGTTGGCCGTGGGCGATGGTGTGGCGCGTATTTATGGCCTCGATAACGTGCAAGCGGGCGAGATGGTGGAATTCACCACCAGCGGCGGCAATACCGTGAACGGCATGGCCCTGAACTTGGATGAAGACCATGTGGGTTGCGTGATTTTTGGCGAAGACCGCGCCATTAAAGAAGGCGATACCGTGAAGCGTACCGGCAAAATTGTGCAGGTGCCGATTGGTAAGGAATTGCTGGGTCGCGTGGTTGATGGTTTGGGTAACCCCATCGACGGCAAAGGCCCCCTGAAAGCCAAGCAATTTGGCCGTGTGGAATTGATTGCGCCAGGGATTATCGCGCGTAAATCGGTAGGCGAACCCTTGCAAACAGGCCTCAAAGCCATCGACGCCTTGGTACCCATTGGCCGTGGCCAGCGCGAGCTGATTATTGGTGACCGTCAAACTGGCAAAACTGCCGTGGCCATTGACACGATTATTAACCAAAAAACCACGCAAGATGGCGATAGCCCCGTATTCTGCATTTACGTGGCCATTGGCCAAAAACGCTCTACCGTGGCCCAAGTGGTGAAGCGCTTGGAAGAAAGTGGTGCCATGGACTACACCATTGTGGTGGCCGCCACGGCCAGCGACCCCGCCCCCATGCAATTTATTGCCCCTTACACGGGCTGCGCCATGGGCGAGTACTTCCGCGACAACGGCATGCACGCCGTGATTATTTACGACGACCTTTCCAAACAAGCCGTGGCCTACCGCCAAATGAGCTTGCTGCTCCGCCGTCCACCAGGACGCGAAGCGTATCCGGGCGACGTGTTCTACCTGCACAGCCGCTTGCTGGAACGTGCCGCGAAAATGAGCGACGAAATGGGCGGCGGGTCACTCACCGCACTCCCCATTATCGAAACGCAGGCGGGCGACGTATCGGCCTACATTCCCACCAACGTGATTTCGATTACGGACGGCCAGATTTTCTTGGAGAGCGACCTGTTCTATGCGGGTGTGCGCCCTGCCATTAACGTGGGCTTGTCAGTCTCACGCGTGGGCGGTGCGGCCCAAATTAAGGCCATGAAAAAAGTGGCAGGTACGCTGCGGTTGGACTTGGCGCAATACCGCGAAATGGCGGCCTTTAGCCAGTTTGCGAGCGACCTCGACAAATCCACCCAACAACTGCTGGCTCGTGGCGAACGCCTCACCGAGCTGCTGAAGCAAGGCCAGTACGAACCCCGCCGCGTGAGTGAGCAGGTGGTTGCCGTGTACGCCGGCACCAAAGGTCTGTTGGACGAGATTTCACCTAAGGATATTGTGAAGTTTGAACAGCACTTGCTGGACACTCTGCGCAGCGCCTACGCCAATTTGCTGGCTGCCATTGAGAAAAAAGGTGCCATGGACGACGCGATGGAAGCCGACGTGAAAGCCGCCATTACCGCCGCCAAAAACAGCTTCGACCCCAGCCAAGCCGTCAAAGCCGTTTCTGCCGAAACAGGCCAAGCCCGCGGCAAGACTAAAAGCAAAAAGTAAAAGTTAAAACCTGATATCTGCAGGTTCGAGAACCGCTTGAGCTGGTTGTTCTTGCCTTACTAATTGTGCATCGGTTAAAGCAATAATGTCATTTAGCATGGCTAATCTACTTGGGTCGGCTTGAATGTTTTGACCGATGACGCTTGCGGCTTCTTGTGCAGCAGTAACACCTGCAAGATAGGTCTCTTTGGAAAGCGCTGCCCTGCGCTGAATTTCTTGGTGTTTTGTTGTGGGGTGCGCCTTGAGTCCAATATTTTCTCGTATGCGATTTCTGAGAGCTACGGCAAAAGGAGGTTTCCATTCCATAGTCTTTGCGGTGGCACTTATAGCTTGCGCAAGATGAGTTTTGCTAAACTGTTCTCCGCGATTCTGAGCTATAGCCATACCGTTTTTTTCAATATCTACAATAGTAGTAAGAGCATGTTCTGCGGACTCATGCGTTAGGCTTGCGTTAAGATTTTCTAAGCCCATATAAAAGTTTGGAAGCTGAGGAATGGCTGCAGAAACAATCCATACAAAGGTGTGGCTAGATGTTTTATCATGTTGTTCTTGATGGTGTTTTGCTAAGGCAGCAAAAGCTGAGCGTTGATGAGTAACCATTTAAATTTCTCCCATTTCAAAAGCTTATGATAAAAAGTGCAAATTATACCTGACAAACCGCTGACAGTGATGATTGTTTGTTGCCAAATAGGCTAAAATTTGTTAAACGATGTGCATTAGGTTTGAAAATATAAAGGAATAGGCTTCTATGCCCAGCCTCAAAGCCCTGCGCGGACGCATCAAAAGCGTCAAAAATACCCGCCAAATTACCAAAACCATGAAGATGGTGGCGGCGGCGAAGGTGCGCCGTGCGCGGAGCAACGTGGAAGCCGCGCGCCCCTATGCCCAGCGCTTGGGCGGCGTGCTCTCTAACTTAGCCGCTACCTGCACCACGGGCGGGCCATTGTTGTTGGCTGGCCGTGCCGAGGTGAAAACCGTGCGCCTGATGGTCATGGGCAGCGACCGCGGCCTGTGCGGCGGCTTCAATGCCAACGTGCTAAAACAATTGTTTGCAGAAGTGAAGCGCTTGCAAGCCGCAGGCAAAACCGTGCAAATTTTTGCCGTGGGCCGCAAAGTGCGCGATGGCGTGCGCATTGCCTACCCCCAGCTGCTCATGGGCGCCAAAATGGATATTTCCCGCAGCATCAACTTTGCTTTGGCCGAAGAACTGGCCCAGCAGGCGACCGATGCCTTTGTGGCAGGCGAGTGCGATATGGTGAAATTGGTGTTCAGCCGTTGCGTGAGTATGTTGACGCAAACCCCTGTGGCACAACAACTTATTCCCTTTGAAGCCACAGCCACGGCTTCGGCAAAAGCAAGTTTTGCTTACGAGCCTGACGAAGCCGCCATTCTGGCAGACCTGCTCCCCCGCAACATCAAAACCCAAGTGTTTTGTGCGCTACTGGAAAGCATGGCCAGCGAGCAAGCCGCCCGTATGACCGCCATGGACAACGCCACCCGCAACGCAGGCGAAATGATTCAAAAATTGACTCTGACCTACAACCGCAACCGCCAAGCGGCCATTACCAAAGAGTTGATTGAAATTATCAGCGGCGCACAAGCTGTATAAATAACCTAAAATGACAACGCCGCCCGTGAGGGCGGCGTTGGTTTTGGGGGCTGTTCAGGCCACCTTGGCGTAGCCGGGCTTGCGCACGGCAAAGGCGCCTTGATCTTCCCACATGCGCATCAGGCCGAGCTGCCTGTAGTAGGCATCCACAGCCCAGTGGGTCATGGTGGCCATGCTTGTCTCCTCGGGGAAAATGGTGAGGAGCGGCGACTCGGCATGGATGCCGAGGTAGTGCTTCAGCGTCAGCCGCATGCTGTGCGAGCAAGCGGCCTTGCCTTTGTCGACGTGGTCGCCGATAGTGCTGGTGATGCGCACGCCCACATAGCGACTACCGGGCGTCTTGCTGAGGATGAGCGCTAGGCCAGCCAGCACCTCCACCATCGAGACGGTGCTGTCGCTCCGCTCGCTGATGTTGACCAGCAGCACGCCTGAATGCTGCACGAACCACCGTTCGATGGCTTGGTAGTCTTCGCGGAAACGGCCTTCGTAGCCGCCCACACCCATATTGGGCGTGAAGTAGTCGACGTCGTCTGGCAAGGCGGGAATGACGTGTTCTTCTCGCCAGAGGTCGTCGGCACAGGTGCCGAGTAGAGCGAGAGTGGGGGTGCATTCGTCCCCGGTGAAAATATTCCGCTTGAGCGGCGGAAACAACATGCCCGGGAATGTCGTGCGGTATTCGATGCCCATGAGGGCCTCCCATAAAAGGGGTTGCAGATGCACCTAATGGCCGAATGGCCACGGTGGATTGTATATGGGTATACATGCTGAAAATGTCAATGATGGCCTTGACTTTATGTGCTAAAAAAGCGAAAGTGCGGCCAATTCATACTTTAGCAGCAAAAGGAGAGCGCGTATGGCACAAGCAGCCGCCCATAAAACCTCAAAAAACGGTCACATCACCCGCGTGGTCGGCCCTGTGGTCGACGTGAAATTTGACGGCGACCTGCCCGAAATTTTGAACGCCCTGCACATCACCCGTGGTAAGAAAGAAACCCCACTGGTGTTAGAAGTGGCCCAACACTTGGGCGAAAACACCGTGCGCACCATTGCTATGGAAAGCACCGATGGCTTAGTGCGCGGGCAAGAAGTGGTGAACACTGGCGCCGCCATTATGGTGCCCGTAGGCCCAGGTAACCTTGGCCGCATTATGAACGTGGTGGGCGAACCCATTGACGAACAAGGCCCCATGGACAGTGCCCACATGGCCTCCATCCACAAACCCGCGCCAGACTTTGCCGACCAATCAACCGAAGCCGCCATTCTGGAAACCGGCATTAAGGTAATTGACCTGCTGGAACCCTACGCCAAAGGCGGTAAAATTGGTTTGTTTGGCGGTGCAGGTGTAGGTAAAACCGTGCTGATTATGGAATTGATTAATAACATCGCCAAAGGCCACGGCGGCTATTCGGTATTCGCTGGTGTGGGCGAACGTACCCGCGAAGGGAACGACCTGTACCACGAGATGATGGAAAGCGGCGTGATTGTACCCGGCCAACCTAAAAAATCTAAAGCCACACTGGTTTATGGCCAGATGAACGAACCCCCCGGAGCCCGTGCCCGCGTGGCCTTGACGGGTCTGGCCCAAGCCGAATACTTCCGCGATGTGGAAGGCCAAGACGTGCTGTTCTTTGTGGACAACATCTTCCGCTTTACTCAAGCAGGTTCTGAGGTTTCGGCATTGCTGGGCCGTATTCCATCAGCTGTGGGTTATCAGCCTACTTTGGCGACGGATATGGGTGCCATGCAAGAGCGCATTACCTCCACCAACAAGGGTTCAATTACCAGCGTGCAGGCCGTGTATGTGCCCGCCGATGACTTGACCGACCCCGCACCCGCCACCACCTTTGCGCACTTGGATGCGACCACCGTGCTCTCGCGCAGCATTGCCGAAAAAGGCATTTACCCTGCGGTAGACCCCTTGGACAGCACCAGCCGCGTGCTCGACCCCCAAGTGGTGGGCGAAGAGCACTACCGCATTGCCCGCGCCGTGCAGCAAACCTTGCAGCGTTACAAAGCCCTGCAAGATATTATTGCCATTTTGGGCATGGACGAGCTGAGCGAAGACGACAAACAAACCGTGCACCGCGCCCGCCGTTTGGAGAAGTTCCTCAGCCAGCCTTTCCACGTGGCCGAGCAATTTACGGGCATGGAAGGCAAGTATGTGAAGCTGGAAGATACCCTGCGGAGCTTCCGCGAAATTATGGAAGGCAAACACGATAGCCTGCCAGAAAACGCCTTCTACATGGTAGGCAGCATTGACGAAGCTGTTGAAAAAGCCAAGAAAATGAACGCCTAACTGCGCTTTGCGAAATACCAAAAGCCGCCCTTGTGGCGGCTTTTGGTTGTGGTAGCATGGTGGCACCAACAACAAGGGGAACAAGAGGCCGATGAAAAATATCTTATTCGCAACCACCATGGCATTGGCCGCGTTTGCGGCGGTAGCAGTGCAGGCCGAAAGCATTGATTGGAAAACCAAACGCCAAGAGATGCACATGGAAAATAAGGCCGAGCGCATGAAAATGCACGAGGAACATAAAGCCGAACGTATGAAAATGAAAGAAGAGCACAAAGCCTACCGCGAAGAAAATCGTGAGGAAATGCGTGCCAAATGGAAAGACATGACACCCGAAGAGCGCGCTGCCGCCAAAGAAAAACACAAAAGTGCCATGGAAGCAAAATGCGCCGCCAACCCCGAAAAATGCGCCAAAATCAAAGAAAAAATGAAAAGCCGCATGCAGGAGCATAAAGCCAAAACAGGCGAATAACCCGCCACAAACAAAGCCCCCGTATGGGGGCTTTGCTGTAGGCGTTTACTCCAGCTTATCGCAGCCAAAGAGGCGGTAGTAGCCTTCTTGAAATTTCAGCGCCGTATCTACCTGCTCGGCACTCAGCATCTTCAGCGCGTTGCCAAACAGGCCAATGCCAACAAGGCGGAACTCCACCAAGCGGTTGCAGACGTTTTCGCCTTCATCTTTGCTAAGTGGGTAAGGATAGGACGGATGACGCGCACTTGGTAGAATGTCGAATCCCGCCAAATCGGCCACGGCTTTGGCGGGGCATTGGGCGTTGTTGAGGGCGTCGAGATGCACCTGAGTTGCCTTAGCCTGGGCCAGTGTACGCTGCACCTTGTTATAGGTGCGGGCGTGTTCCCAGTCGTAGCGCGGAAAATCAAGCAAGGTGTAAAGGCTGCTAAACACCTCAATGGTGCCTGCTTCCTTGTAGGCCACAATGGCCTTGTGGCAGGCCTCGGTCACATGCACCACGCGGGCTTCAGCCTTGGGGGGCTCGGTCTGCTGGGCATGGGCGATTGCGCCAAAGGCAAGGCCGCAAGCCACAATGGCGGCAGCAAAAAGCTTTTTCATGGGGTTCTCCATGGAAGGGTGGGAAAAGTCCAAGTGCATCACTTGCCATAGGGCAAGCTTGCTGCCTTATTGCATACATTTTATAGGCGTGCAAGAGGGGTTGCACGACAACGCAGCTTCCGCTATAAGAACAGCATGAAATTTGATTTAGTGACTCCCGAAAAGTTGTTCGCCAGCGACGAGAACGTGCAATACGTGGCCTGCCCTGGTAGCGAAGGCGATTTTGGCGTATTACCGGGCCACATGCCCTTTATTTCCACCTTGCGGCAGAATGCGCCGGTGAAAGTCACGTTGGCCGATGGTACGGAAAAAACCTTTACCGTGAGTGGCGGCTTTGCGGAAGTGTCTGCCACAGGTGTGACTGTGCTGGCTGAACGCGCCGAAGCGCTCTAATTTTTCTGCCGTTTGGCACACCCCATGCATTGGCAGGGGTATGACCCCACTGGCGCCCAGCATCTCGGCCAACCTCACCCCCGCGCAAATGGGGAAAATGGAACGTGCCGCCAAGGATTACGAAAGCTATTTTTTGCAACAAGTGCTGAGCCTGATGGAACCCGAAGGTGTCAGCGAAAACCCTTTATTCGGCGGCGGCTTTGCCGAGGAAATGTTCCGCAACACTATGCACGAAGAAACGGCCAAAAGCATTGTGAAAGCAGGCGGTATTGGCTTGGCCGACCGCCTCTATAAACAAATGGCGGAAATGCAAGCTCGCGCCAACGTCAACCAGCAACCCCGCTTGTCAATCAAGGAGTAACCGCATGAGCACAGCCCCCTATAACCCCCAGCCCCCC
>JBAQUW010000046.1:0-6896 GCA_049297755.1 Alphaproteobacteria bacterium | reverse complement strand
ACGCCGCTGCATTCAGGGCTTGCATGGCAGGTAAGCAGGCCAAATACGCGGCCAGTTTATCGGCGATTTTCACCGCATTACCGCCCAAACTTTGCCATACAGAGAGGGCGCTGCGCAAGGTGGTTTGCACCTGCGGCGTGGGCACAAACGTGGCCAAGTGGGCGGCATAACTTGCGGCGGTGGGTGGGGTGACAAGCTCTAACGCGGAGGCCAATTGGGTTAGGATATGGGGCAGATTTTCCAACAACGGTTGCACGCGGCCACGGCGGGCGGTGAGGCTGGCGAGCAGATGAGCCATACCCTCCTCACCCGTCATGGTCACAAAGGTGCGGTAGGCGGCATGGTGGGGGTGGGCAGGGTCGGCCATGGCGGTGAACACCTGCTGTTGGGCGGCGGTGAGCAGGCGTTCTGCTTGCGGTTGTTCCAACACGGTAAAGGCCGGTTGCAGGCCAGCTTCCAGCGGAAAGCGCGTGAGCAACCGCTGGCAAAAACTGTGAATGGTGCCGATGAAGGGCGGTTGATTTTCCACCACCTTCAGCAGGTTTTGGGCATGAGAAAGTTCGGTGGCGGTGGGGGGATGTTCCAAGAGTTCGGAGAGTTCTTCTGTGCATTTTTCGGCATTGTGCTGCCATGTGTGCAGGCGGGCGTGCAGGCGTTCTTGCATTTCAGTCGCCGCCGCTTTGGTGAAGGTGAGGGCGACGATGGTGTTGGGGGGCGTTGCAGGGTTGATCATCAGGCGCAACAAACGCGCCACCAGCACCGTGGTTTTGCCGGTGCCCGCGTTAGCGGCCAGCCAAATGGAGCGCGCGGGGTTGCTGGCCTGACGCTGCACTTGGGACATGTTAGCCATGGTGCCACTCCCCCTTACGGCACAGGCCGCTGAACGTGCAATATTGGCAGTTTTTCTCAGACGGAATAGCGGCATAACCATTCGTTTCTGCGCCGTAATAGGCGGCGATATTTTCTAAAGTCGTGCGCATGGTAAGGAGGAAGTCAGGCGTTTTTTCTTCCATATCGGCCAAGGTATGGGCGCTCACCTCCACCTCTCCGCTGCCGCCAATGGGCAGGTGCCATGTGGTGGCGGCGTGGGGCGTTTTGCCAGCGTGGTGCAAGAGCCAAAGCTCTAACCCCAGCTGTGGTTCTTGGCCATTGGCAATGTGGGCAAGGCTGGGGGGCGTGCCCGTTTTATAATCCACTGCCACGGCGCCGTTCACGGTGTTATCCACGCGGTCGGCCTTGGCGGTGAAGGTGAGCTGCCCCACGTTTGCCCGCAAGGTTTCCTCAAACTGCATAGGCACATCGCCGTTGTCATGCATGGCCAGCAGGGCGTTCAGCAGGCTGGGAATCAGCCGCTCGGCCCGCGGTTGCCACACGGCTTGTACCGCTTGGGGCAAGGGCTGGCACAAGGCGACGATGGCGGCAGTAAACCATGTGTGAGCGGCAGAGATGTTCTCGTTGGTCAGCTTGCCAAAGGGGGCGGGCAAGCCTTCCACCTGCACAAAAAAACCTTGCAGCAACGTGTGAAGCAGTTGGCCACGGTCGGCGGCATCGGGGGCGGCGTCCCAGTCGTCCGCCTCCTGCAAGCCCAGCACTTTTTGGGCGAAGGTTTTATAGGGGCAAGTGAGCAGGTTTTTCAACTGGCTAGCGCTGATGGACGTGGGGCGCGCGCTTACAGGTGGCGTGGCTACGGCAGGCGCGCTCGGCATGGTCAATCCCACCCGTGCGGCTTGCTCTACCCACGCCAGCAGTTGGGCGCCACGGGCGGTGGCGGCATCTACGGTAGCTTTATCTACGGTGAAGAGATGTTGCGTGAGAAAGCGGCTGGGCAAGGTGGCCTCGGCACCCAGCGTGGTGGCGCGCGAGAGGATGAGGCGCGGGTGGTGCAGCCACGCCCGCACGTCTTGCGCGGCTAGCCCCAACGCACGTTCAGCTTGCGGTAAACGCAGCTGCTCTCGCGCCGCACGGTGCAGCCATGGGCACGGGGTGGGCGTGGGGGGGAAGATGCCTTCGTTCAGGCTGGCCAACACCAACACATCGGCGGTTTGCATGCGGGCTTCCAGCGGGCCCCAAATGAACACGCGCGCGTTGTTGATGAGTGGGCGCGTGGCCGTGGCGGTGAGCAGTTGGACGAGGATATGGTGGGCAGCGGTGGCACCCAGCACTGGCGCAAACGCGCTGGTGGCGGCAAAGTTTTCCAGCACCTCGGCCAACTGAGCTTTGATGGTATCTTCAAGGGTTAATGGATCCCAGCTTTCGCTGGGAAGACACAAGATATTTGTGGCGGCTAAGCTGGTGTTGAGGGCGGTTACCAACTGTTCAGGCGTGAAGGATTTACCTAAAGCAGTGAGAGGTTGGAGCAGGCTCGCCAAGTGGTCGAGCGCCATGGCGGCATCAGGGTTTTTTGCCTCTTGCCAGCGCAGGCGCAAGCCACGCAGGCCGCTGGCGGAGTGCACGCCACGCAGCACGGTGTTTTCCAACGCCAGCATGTGGGCGGGTGGGCAGGCGGCAAGTGGGTGCTTCAATAACGCCGCCACGGCCAGTGGTGCCACGTTGGTGGCGGCAGCGTGGAGGAGAGACAGCACATAACTGCCCATGGGCGTGGTGGCCAAGGGTTCACCTGCCGAGTCATCGGTCGGCACGCCCCACAGGGCCATGTGGCTGGCCACTTTGCTGGCCAAGGCACGGTCGGGCGTGATGAGGGCGATGGTTGTGCCCTCCTCTTCCAACACCTGCCTGATGGCGGCGGATACAACAGCAGCTTCGGTTTCGGCATTAGGGGTAGTGAGGAGGGTGAGGTGTTGGGAATAACGCTGTACGGGCTGCGCACAAGCCTGCGACTCAACGCGGTTTTCCCCGACTTGATCGGGGATCTCGCTTGAGCCTTCTCTAGCGCCTGAGTTGGCACGACCGTGACCCCCGATCAAGTCGGGGGAAACAGAGTTTAATTTGACCGCTTCCGCTATCTCCCCCACCTGTGCGCGGGTGAGGCCGAGGGTGGCCAACAATTCCACAAACCCAAATTGCGGGTGGCTGGGGGGGAGGGTGTGCCAGTCGGCTTCAGGCATGGTTTTATCCAGCGCGGGGAAAATGAGCGTGCCCTGTGGGTGTGTCGCAATGGCGGCCAGCACTTCGGCGCCCGCCGGGGTGGTATCGGCAAAGCCCACGGCATAAAGGGCGTGGGGCGGATGCTGGCGCAGCGCTGCTGCCAGTTGGTGCAGGCGGTGTTGGGCGGCGGCGGTGCTATCCACCATATTTTGTTCCGCCAGCCATGCGGGGTAAATGTCCAACACCAGTTTCAAAAAATCGGTCTGCAACCGCCAGTGTTCGGCAAAGGTGCTGGGCACAATGTCCAGCACACGGGCGGGGGGAATGCGATAGCGGGTGAGCTCATCGAGCACCCCACCTAAACTGACCGCTTGGGCGTAGGCTTGCGCAGTGGAAAGGCCAGCATCGCGCGCTTGAATAAGGCGGGTGAGGAGCAGATGGCGGGAGAGTGGTGAACATTCGGCGGGTTGTTCAATGGTGGCCAATAACGGGTGATCAGCAGTAACCGAAAGCGGCAAAATAGTGGGGAGCATCACCACGTCATCGCCCGCAGCCGCCACCAATGCCGCCCGCAGAGCATTCACTTGGCGGGGTGCGGGCACAAAAATGGTGGCTTGCGCCAAACTGAACGGGTTGGCGGCGTGTTGTGCCAACAGCCATGCCGCCACGGTGGGGAGGAAGGGGGCAGTTGGGGGCGTGGTTAAAAGCATCGGCGCAGTGTACAGGAGAAGCGCGGATGGCACAAACAACTCCGTCATTCCCGCGGAGGCGGGAACCCAGTAGCCCCTTGTTATGCGGTGCTATTCATAGGGAAGCAAAAAAGCTTTGCAAATCTTTCATGGCTTCTTTTATATCTTCCGACTCCTAGATTCCCGCCCCCGCGGGAATGACGAAGTGGCTATAACCGCTGGAGTTTTTCTACCCAATGGCCTTGCCCAAACAAAGTGGCCGTGCGGCCTTCGCCGTCTATGGCCAGCTGAAGGGTCAGCGTGCCTGCTTCGGCCGCGGTGTGGGTAAGGCCCACGGGCGGCCATTCCACCAGCAGCACGCCTTCGCGGGCATAGTCTTCTAACCCCAGCATGGCCAGTTCGGCGGGGCTTTTCAGGCGGTAGGCGTCGATATGCGCTACAGGCAGGCGGGTATCGTCGTAAAACTGCACCAACGTGAAGGTGGGACTGGGAATGTGGGTAGATTGTGTGCCCAAAGCCTGCAACAACGCGCGGGCCAAGGTGCTTTTGCCAGCGCCGAGCTCCCCCTCCAGCCGCAGCACATCGCCCGCTTGGAGCAGGGGGGCTATTTTGCTGGCCAGGGCGGCGGTGTCAGCTTCGGTGGGTAAAGGGATAAGCATGGCGGTCACTATAGCTTATTTCGACAGTCATTGCGAGCGCAGCGCGGCAATCTGACCACCTTGGGCATACCCATCTTGCTCAGATTGCTTCGGCAAGCCTCGCAATGACTGCGTTTTCACTTTTTTGTCAGTTACCCCCTTGTACACATTTGTATACCACCCCATATGACATGTAGCTCAATCTTTTGCCCGTTTTGACGTTACTTGCTTTGGCGGGTAAACGAGTGAGCTATGAACTGTAGATGCAACTTAACGCCCCAAGGAGGGGCAAACAAAATGGCTATCACCATCTCGAACATCATTCTGGCTCGCGAGATCGCCAGCCAGATCGCCCCCCAGCTCGAGGGCGATGCCCTCGAGGCCTACGCCGCCCGCTTGGTCGGACGGCAGTATCGGCCCGGTCGCTGACTACATCGGGCCTGCTGCACGCATCAGGCAACAGGCCCACCAACCGCCACCCAACCCAGCAATGGGGGAAGGTGGCGGTTTGGCGTTTGAGGGATAGCCACCAGCCCACAGCCTACAGTTTGTGCGGAAACCTTGCCAACGCGCTTGTGCCCATGTACATATAAGGGCGTGTGCCCGTAGCTCAGCTGGATAGAGCAGTTGCCTTCTAAGCAACCGGTCGGGAGTTCGACTCTCTTCGGGCACGCCATTATATTTTTCACTGCGCCATGGGAAACCCATGGCTTGTGTTTAAGGGGTGTGCCATCCCCTTAAAAATCCCCGCGTCGCCTCACCCCCCGATAGCGTGGGGGTTATCGGCTCCGCGCACCTTCCCAACCGCTTACTGTAGGCTGTGGGCTAGTGGCTGCAGGCTTACTTAACGATGCAATTCACGCCTTTGTCGCGGGCTTCGGTCAGTTTTTGGTCGATACTGAACAGCAGGCCCGCCATATCGGTGAGCGCGGGATCGTCACCACTCAAAATAGCGCCAAACATATTCATTTGCAGTTTGCCGACACTCACATCGACCTTTTTGTTGATGCTGGTGCGGATACGTTCGGCCAGAATGAGGGCGCCTTTGGCATCGGTTTCGGGCAACAGCAGCATAAACGTGCGCTCGCCCGTGCGGCCTGGGCTATCGCTATCGCGCACATGTTTGCGGGCGGCGCGGGCGGCTTCGGCCACCATCAGGTTGGTGTCTTCGTTGCTTAAATGGGGGATGTGTTCGTTGCCGCTGAGCAAGTCCAGCTCAATCACCAAAATAGAGAATGGCGATTCGTAACGCTGGGCGCGGTGGAGTTCTTTTTCGGCTAAGTGGAAAATATAACGGCGGCTGAACATGCCCGTCACTTCATCGAACGCCATCAGTTCGCGCAGGTATTTTACGGCTTTTTCTAAAGCTTTGCCGCTGCGCTCGAGGGTAATCACCAAATCGGTGATTTTAGCCATTTCCTCACGCGAGATGCTGATGTTGCCGTTTTGCAGGGTAAGGCGCACTTTGTTGCCTTTGACGCGGCCAATGAAATTTTCCGCCTCTTCCAGCGCGGTTTCAATATCGCGAATGGTTTTAATATCGTGCTGAATGGATTTGTCGGACATGAGGGCGCCTGTTGTTGTTGCGGATTTTGCCAGCGTATTTTCGGTCAGTATAACCCTTTGCAAGAAATCGTCAACGATATACCGACAAACCCTTGCGAGATAACAGGGCTGGCGTAAGATGCCCCCATGATGGATATGCAGATGTATATGGTGGCAGAAGCGCTGGCGTTGGCGGGCGTGGGCGCGGTGGCAGGGGTTTTGGGCGGCTTGTTGGGCATTGGCGGCGGGGTGATTATTGTGCCGTTGCTCGACACCATTTTGCGCTGGAATGGCGTGGAAAGCGGCTTTGCGTTGCATATGGCGGTGGCCACATCGCTGGCGTGTATTATGGTGACCAACTTGCGCGGGGCGAAGATTCATACCGCCAAAGGCAATGTGCATTGGCCGTTTATTTTGCGCTGGGCCCCCGGCTTGTTGGTGGGGTGCGGCGTGGGCAATATGCTGGCCTTACACTTGGCCGAGCACCATATTGCGCTGATTTTTTGCCTGACGTTGCTCCCCTTGCTGGGCAACCTGATGCTGCACCCCAGCCCTGCTGATGAGGTGTATGACGTGCGGCGCGTGCCACCTTATATTTTACAACCGCTCGGTACCATTGTGGGTTTTGTGGCCACCGTGGCAGGCTTAGGCGGCGCTATTTTGGCAGGCCCCATGATGCTGCGCTTTGGCTTTAGCCCGCGCCAAACGGTGGGCAATGCATCGGCGGTGGGGTTGCTGGTTTCTACCCCTGCCGTGCTGGCCACACTGGCGCATCATACAGCGCCCGATGCGCCCGCGTTCACCATTGGGTTTGTGTATCTGCCGGCGGTGGTGTTGGTGGCGGGGGCATCGCTGCTGCTGGTGCCGCTGGGCGTGCAGTGGTCGCACCATATTTCCGCCCGCACCACACGGTGGATTTTTAGGATTTTGCTGAGTTTTTCTCTGTTAAAAGTGGGTGGGCCGTATGTGGTGGCTTTTC
>JBAQUW010000045.1:0-1891 GCA_049297755.1 Alphaproteobacteria bacterium | reverse complement strand
TACTTCCCCTTCACAAAATTAGGTTGCCCAACCCCTGCTAACTGCTCATGCGCAAAGGCCACCTGCAAAATGGTTTGTTCATCCCACCGTTTGCCGATGATTTGCAGGCCCACAGGCAACTGCTTGCCCTCGTGCGCAATAGTTCCGGCAGGTACTGAGATACCCGGCAACCCCGCCAAACTGGTGGGGATGGTGAACACGTCTTCCAAGTACATCGCCACGGGGTCGTTCATCAACTCGCCGATTTTAAACGGTGGGTTGGGGGCGGTGGGGGCGAAGATCACGTCCACCTGCTCAAACGCTTGGGCAAAGTCGCGGGCAATCAGGGCGCGTACTTGCTGGGCCTTGGTGTAGTAGGCATCGTAATAGCCGCTGCTCAGCGTATAGTTACCAATCATAATCCGGCGCTTCACTTCATCGCCAAAGCCCGCGGTACGGGTGTTAATGTAGGTTTCCAGCAGATTTTTCCCTTCCACCCGCAGGCCAAAGCGCATGCCGTCATACCGCGCCAAGTTGCTGGCAGCTTCGGCGGGGGCCACAATATAATAGGTGGCAGGGCCATATTCGCTGTGAGGCAGGCTAATCTCCTTGACAATAGCCCCCTCCGCCTCAAACCGCTTGGCCGCGTCCAGCACCTTGGCTTTAATGGCGGGGTTCAAACCCTCAATAAAGTACTCTTTCGGCAGGCCGATGCGCAGGCCTTTCAGGTTGAGTTTTCCCAAACTGGCCGTCCACGCAGGCACCTCCAGCTTGGCGCTGGTGCTGTCGTGCGCGTCGTGGCCAGAAATCACTTCCATGGTGCGGGCCACATCTTCCACCGTGCGGGCAAACATCCCCGCTTGGTCCAGGCTGCTGGCAAAGGCCACCATGCCAAGGCGGGAACAGCGGCCATAGGTGGGCTTCATGCCCACCAAACCGGTGAAGGCGGCGGGTTGGCGGATGCTGCCCCCCGTATCGCTGCCTGTGGCGGCATAGCATTGGAAATCGGCTACCGCAGCCGCACTGCCAGAACTACTGCCGCCAGGCACACGCTCCTCATCCCACGGGTTGCGGGCGGGGCCGTAATAGCTGGTTTGGCCGCTGCCACCCATGGCAAATTCATCCATGTTGGTTTTGCCAAGGTTAATAGCACCTGCGGCCCACAGTTTGCTGGTTACCGTGCTTTCGTAGGCAGGCTTAAAACCATCCAAAATATGGCTGGCGGCGGTGGTGAGAATATCCTTCGTGCAAAACAGGTCTTTAATGGCAATGGGCAGGCCTTCCAGCGCGCCAATGGTGCCCGCTTTGCGGCGTTTGTCGGATGCTTCCGCCATGGCCAACGCGTGCTCGGGTGTCATAGTAATATAAGCGTTCAAGCTTTTGCGGGCTTCCATGCGAGCCAAGGTGGCTTTGGTCAGCTCCACGCTGGAGACCTCCCCCGCAGCCAATTTGGCCAAGGCTTGGGTGGCGGTGAGGGTGAGGAGTTCCTTCATGAGAGTAAGGCTTTCAGTTCATTGGCTTGGGTTGGGTTAAAAGCTGAAAATATCATATTTTTAAGTTCCATTTCCCTAAAATCAGGATGGGCAACCACGTTGGTTAAAAAATCATCCACCGATGTTTTAACAATCTCAATTTTCTCTCCAGCATCCAAATGTTGTTCAGCCACTTTTCGGCATTTCCGTGCGATAAAAAAGTAAACCGTCCAATCAATTTTACCAACAGGTTGAAACGAGGCCAACATCTGCCAGTCATCTGAAACAAGCCCAGATTCCTCCAACAATTCGCGCTGCACAGCTTCCAAAGGCTCTTCCCCATGCTCCATACGCCCACCAAACAAACCCAGAAAAGGCTTTTTATTCGGCTGCTCTTGGCGAGAATAATAAATACCCGATTCATCGGATGGCAACACAAA
>JBAQUW010000044.1:0-3271 GCA_049297755.1 Alphaproteobacteria bacterium | reverse complement strand
TCCCATCACCTGCTCCATTATTTTGGCCGCTGACATCAAAAAACCCGCCATGGCGGGTTTTTAATCATTCAAGAATTACCGCTCAAAAATACGGGGCTTGCCATGGGCGCGCAGGCGGTCGGCCTCGGCTTTCACGGCAGGGTCTTGCTGTTCCCACACGGCAATATCGTAGGGGGTAATGGTGGCTTCTACCATCCTTAATAAGCCATCCACCGCTTCAGTGCGGGGCTTAAAGGCCGCGGGGTAGACGACGTTATCGGGCGTTGTTTTCATAACCCACACTGTACACAAAGCTGCCATTTTTGTCAAGAGCCCCTTGAATTCCATTTTATTTTGCCCCATATGCCCCTCACTGGCCACAAACCAGTGCCCGCAAGGGCGTTTCCGTTTCAACTCTTTTTAGGAGAATAACTATGCGAATTCTGTTCGCAGCGCTGGCGCTCATCGCCAGCACGTTAGCCACCTTGGCCGATAACGTGCCCACGGGCGCCCCCACCGTGCTCTGTACGGTGGTGGATAGCTACGCGGCTGAGCCTAAAGTTATCAGCCTCGCGCAGCGGGTACACGCAGTGGCCACACGCACCGAGGCCCCCGAAGGCTTCAAAACCCTGCTCCGCCGTTTTGGCGCAGGCGTGCTGAAGCTGAACGTGGCCGACACAGCCACGGTGGACAGCACCTTGAGCGCGGCACTGCCCACGCTGGCCAGCAAGCTGGGCTGCGTGCCGGGCATGTCTACTGGCCCGCGCACCATGAAGGAACTGCTCACCACCGGTGCGCAGAATAAGGCCGACTTCCGCGCCTTCATGGCGTGGCTGGACACCGCTGACCCCCCGCTGGCAGGAGCGCTGGACGCATTCTACGCTAAGGAATGCGGCCGCTGGCAGCCGCAGTTGGCGAAGTTTTTCAACTTCGTCTGCGGCAGCAAAATCCCGCGCAGCTAAGTGCCACTGGCCGCTCCCTTGTGGGGGCGGCCTTTTTTGTGTATATACAAGGGCATGAGCAACGCACCCCACACCCCCGCCCCCGCCACAACCCCCATCGATGAATCACTCGAAATGGCGCAACGCCGCCAAAAAGTGGCAGATTTACGCGCCCAAGGGCTGAACCCTTACGCCAACACGTTTGTGCCGCAGCACATGGCCAGCGCCTTGCGGGCCGAGTTTGATGGCTTCAGCAAAGAAGAGCTCAACACCCAATTTGCCGATAAAACCTTTACCGTAGCTGGCCGTTTGATGAGCAAGCGCGAGTTTGGCAAACTGGGCTTTGCCAGCTTGCTCGATACCACAGGCCGCATTCAGGTGAGCTTTAGCTTAGGCAGCTTGGGCGAAAGCTACCAAGTGTTTAAAAAACTCATCGATATTGGCGATATTGTGGGCGTCGTAGGCCACATCACCAAAACCGATAAGGGCGAGCTGACCGTGCACGCCACCAGCTTTGAACTGCTCACCAAAGCGGTGCGCCCCCTGCCCGACAAATGGCATGGGCTGGAGGATATTGAACGCCGCTACCGCGAGCGCTATGTGGATTTGATTGTGAACGACCATGTGCGCCACACCTTCACCTTGCGCAGCAAATTGTTGAAAGAATTGCGTCATTTTATGGACAGCGAAGGGTTTATGGAGGTGGAAACCCCCCTATTGCACCACCAGGCAGGTGGCGCCGCCGCCAAGCCGTTTAGCACGCACCACAATGCGCTCGATATCCCCCTCAACCTGCGTATTGCGCCCGAATTGTACCTAAAACGCTTGGTGGTGGGCGGCTTCCATAAAGTGTACGAGGTGAACCGCAACTTCCGTAACGAAGGGGTGAGCACGCGCCACAACCCCGAGTTCACCATGCTGGAAAGCTATACGGCGTACTGGAAAGTAGCCGATACCATGGACTTTGTGCAAAGCCTCATCACCCACGTGGTGCGCAGTTTGCACGGTACGTTGCAGCTGCCGTATGGCGAAAAAACCATCGATTTTAACCACTGGACGCGCCTTTCCATGCGCGATGCCTTGCTCACTCTAGGTGGCCTGACGGAAGCCGATTTGGCCGACGCCGCAAGCCTACAAGCTGCCGCCGCCAGCCGTAAAATTCATGTGGAAAAATGGATGGATTACGGCCAAATGTTCGCGGCATTGTTTGAAGAACTGTGCGAAGATAAGCTGGTAAACCCCACATTTATTTACGATTTCCCCCTTTCCACCTCACCCCTCTCGCGGGCGTATGATGCGAATCCTGAATGGGCCGAACGCGCCGAGTTGTATGTGGACGGCAAAGAAATTGGCAATATGTTCAGCGAGTTGAACGACCCCGCCGACCAAGCCCGCCGCTTCCAAAAACAAGTGGAAGACGCCGCCAAGGGAAATGCCGAGGCCATGCCGTACGATGAAGATTATATCCGTGCGCTGGAGCACGGTATGCCCCCCGCTGGCGGCATTGGTATTGGCATCGACCGTTTGGCCATGCTGCTGACCAACAGCCCCAGTATCCGGGATGTGTTGTTGTTCCCACTCATGAAGCCCGAAGCCAAAGCTTAACGCTTGACAGTTTGCTTTTTGTATACTAAACACACAGCGCGATAAAGCCATGCTGGCTTTGGCGTATCTGTGCTTCCGTTTATGGAGATACCCCTATGTTGGACGCAATTTGCCGCCTCAACCCCGAACTTGGCCGCCAATTGGTGGTAGCTGTGCTGCAAAAGCTGGAAGACGACCAACTGAACTTTGCCATGGAGCTGGAAAAGAGCCAACATGCCGCTTTTGATAGCGTGTTTCGCTTCTTTAAGCAAAACGCCCCTGCGGCAAAACGCGAGGATATTGCTCAACAAGTGATGGCCGCTTTTGACGAATCGCTCCGCTACAATCGCTCACCCGCTCAATATGCCATGAAAGGCTTGTTGGAATTAGTGAGCTGGGGCGAAGCTGTTTCGTTGGAAAAAGCCATTGAATGGTTCGCCGAAGCCCGTGCTGAAACTGCCCGCCGCCAAGCTATGGCCGAAGCAACCCAACGTTTAGAATCTTTGTGCGTGGGTATTTTGGCCCGCCCCCACGGCAAAGCCATACTGAAGTCTGTGGCCTAACCTGACTGCGAAAACCGCCCCCTATGCAAAGGGGCGGTTTTTTTTGGCGCACAGGGCTTGTTTTTACACCATTGTTGGCGTAGAGAGGGCGCTATCGTCAACGTTTTGGAGTGGCTTTCATGCCTAACCCTGCACCTTATACACTCTCCTCTGCGCCTGCGTTTGAAGCCGATATGTTTCAGGCCATGCAGCACCACACCCACC
>JBAQUW010000043.1:0-2926 GCA_049297755.1 Alphaproteobacteria bacterium | reverse complement strand
GGAACACGATATGAAAAAGTTAGACGGTGTGACCAGCGCCACCAGCGGCTACAGCGGCGGTACGCGCCCAAACCCCACTTACGAGAATTACCACGATGTTGATGCCGCCAACCCAGTGCCCCATGTGGAAGTGGTGCAGGTGACCTACGACTCCGCCAAACTGAATTATGCCGATGTGCTGGATTACTACCTGCGCCACATCGATCCCACCGATGGCCTTGGCCAATTCTGCGACCGTGGCGCCGCCTACCGCCCCGTGATTTTCACCCAAACAGCCACAGAAAACGACACCGCCATTGGCCGCTTGGCCAGCATTAAACCCTTGCTGAAAGCCCCTGTAGCGGTGGATGTTCTCCCTGCCAAAGCCTTCTACCCCGCTGAAGATTACCACCAAAACTATGCCGACAAAAACCCGATTCGGTACATGGGTTATCGCTGGAACTGTGGCCGCGACAAACGCGTGCGCGATGTGTGGCAAGGGCGCCGTTAGCATGTAGCCGCTTAAGCTGTTTGCTTTTTGCTTAAAAAATGTGCTAGAGGAAGCCTCCGTACCGAACCACAGGAGCTTTTTATGCCCCAAAAATGGACGCATCCGCAAGTGATGCACATTGGCCGGCCAGCCTTGGTTTATTTGCCCATTCCTAAAGTGAAAAATCCGTTGTTTGGCAACGGCCAACACACACCAGACGAAATGTTTCGGCAGTTTTGTTTGGCAACCTTCAACGCCGTCTCCATCAACACCGCCACGGTAGAAGGTTATTGGCGGCAGGCCGATGGTTTGATTGTGCCTGACTTCCATTGCCAATATCGGGTGTCGTTTCGCCATGCCGAGCCAGAAACGGGTGAAGCCCCTTTTGCACGGCTGAATCAATTGGTAACATTCTTATCAGAGCTCTGCAAAACAATGCAGGAAGACTGCATCTACGCCGAATTTGGCGAAGACGCCGTGCTGATAACGCCATGTGCCTGAGAGGGGGGGAATCCCCCCTCTTTTTTATGCCTGCCCAAACCACCCAAAAATCTGCTCCGCCAACTCGTGGTTGATGCCGGGTACTTTGGCCAAGTCGTCCACGCTCGCTTGTTTCACCCCTTGCAGGCTGCCGAAGTGCAGCAGCAGGGCTTTTTTGCGTTTGCCGCCAATGTTGGGAATCGCGTCAAGCCCTGATTGCGTCAGGTCTTTGCTCCGCTTCTGGCGGTGGAAGCCAATGGCAAAACGGTGCGCTTCATCGCGTATCCGCTGCAACACAAATATCATGGGCGAATGCAGCGGAATGGGGAGCTGTTGAATGCCCGCAGGCGTGTGCAGAAAAATACTCTCCAATCCTTTATCCCTAAACTCCCCCTTGGCAATGCTGCACAAGGCAGGGCAGCGCGGGTGGGTTAGCAACCCTACAGTTTGCGCCACTTCCACCAACACATTCAAATGCCCCACACCGCCATCTACCAAAATAATATCGGGAAAAATGGTCTCGGTTTGGGCGGCATCCTCCTTCACCAATTTGGCATAACGGCGGGTGAGGGTTTCGCGCATCATGGCGTAATCGTCTGGCGTATCTTTTTCTTTAATGGTGAATTTACGGTAGGCGCGTTTGTCCATGCCCTCAGCCCCCGCTACCACAAGGCTTGCCACCGCTTGCTTGCCGCTGATGTTCGAAATATCAAAACATTCAATGCGTTCTGGTGTTTTGTTCAGGCCAAGCATGGTGCCAAACGCCGCCATTTGGGTTTGCCACCCGCCGCTTTCCGCCACTTTGCGTTGCAAACTTTCGGTGGCATTGTGTAAGGCTTGGCGCACAATTTCGGCCTTGTCACCCCGTTGCGGCACGGCTATGTCCACCTTATGGCCGCTGTGGGTTTCTAGCGCTTCGGTCAGTGCATCTAACCCCACAGGTTCCGTACTGCACAACACCACGGGCGGCACAGTTTGGCGGGTGTAGTATTGAATCATAAACTGCGTCAGCAACTCACCCGTTTCCATATTTTCCTCAACCGTTGGGTACCACGCGCGGTTGCCCACATGGCGGCTGTTGCGGTAGAAAAAAGCTTGAATGCACGCCTGCCCGCCCACCTGCGCCACCGCAAACACATCGCCATGGGGTAGGGCGTGGGTCAGTGCCGTGCGGTTGGTGGTCACGGCGGTCAGTGCTTGCAAGCGGTCGCGGTGCATGGCTGCGGTTTCATAATCCATGGCGCTGCTTGCCTTGGCCATATCGGCTTGAATATCGCCGCGCACAATATCTTCCTGCCCTGTGAGAAACCGCTGCGCTTGCTTCACGCGGGCAGCATAGGCTTCAGGCGCAATTTTGCCCACGCACGGGCCACTACACCGCTTAATATCAAACTTCAAACATGGGCGGGTGCGGTGCGCAAATTCACTGTCTTTACAGGTTCGCAGTTGAAACACCCGTTCCATCACATCCAATGTTTCATACACCGCCGTGGCGCTGGGGTAGGGGCCATACAAGGTGCCCTTCACTTTGCTGGTGCCACGGTAAGCGCTGATGCGCGGCGTATCGTCCTTGGTAATCAGCACACTCACATAACTGGCATCGTCACGGAACAAAATATTATATTTGGGCTTGAGCGATTTGATGAGGTTTGCTTCCAACAACAACGCCTCGGCCTCGCTGGCCGTGTGCACCACAATCAGCTCGCGGGTTTCAAACACCATTTTCCGTATCCGCGCCGCCATGCGTTCAGGCTGCGTGTATTGCGTCACGCGCTTTTTGATATGCTTGGCTTTGCCCACATACAGCAACTCGCCTTTGCCGTTCAGCATACGGTACACCCCCGCACAGCTGGGCAACAGCGCCAGCTGGGTTTTCAGGTAATCAATGCCGTCTATAACCTCTACCATAACCTCTTATACCATAACGCCGCAAAAAAAGCCGCCCCACCTGCAAAGGTGGGGCGGCTTCTGTGTTGC
>JBAQUW010000042.1:0-3784 GCA_049297755.1 Alphaproteobacteria bacterium | reverse complement strand
CTGGTATTCAGCCCATTTTGGGCACGCAATTGCCCGTGCTGGTGGAAAACGATATTCGCTTGGTGAACCTGTTGGCACAAAATGCTGAGGGTTGGGGCAACATTTTGGCGTTGGTCACCGCCAGCAACTTGCACAGTGCAAGCCCCCATACCAAGTGTGTGAGCCTAGACACCCTCTGCCAACATGCGGCAGGCGTGTTGTGCCTTTCGGGCGGCGCACGGTTTGGCTTGTTGCCGAATGAGGGGCTGTTCCGCACCCTGGCCAGCCACTTCAACCAACGCTTTTATATTGAGCTGCAACGCCATGATTTGGTTGAAGAAAAAATATCCGAACCCGCCTACATTGCACTGGCTGAAAGCCTGAATGTACCCCTAGTGGCCACCAACGATAGCCGCTTCCTCACCCCCAGTGAGGCCAAAGCCTATAACGCCTTGGTGTGCATTGGCGAGGGGTTGACGGTGGATAGCCCCGACCACGTCACCTACACCGAAGCCTACGCCCTGCGCAGCCCCGCAGAAATGTTACGCTTGTTTGCCGATGTGCCCGAAGCCAACGCCAATACCGTGGCTATTGCCCAGCGGTGCAGCTTTTGGCTAGAGGGCGTGGACGTGAAGAAAATGTTTTTGCCTCAGTGGCCAGTGGCGGCAGGCGAAAGCGTGCCTGAGATTCTGCGCGCCGAAACCCTGAAAGGGCTGGAACAACGCCTTGCTGAACATGTTTTTCCCCTCTACCCCGATGCCATAGACGCCAAACGCGCTGAATACCTGAAGCGGATGGAGATGGAGCTTGAGGTGATTATCACCATGGGGTTCGACAGCTACTTTTTGATTACATCCGACTTTATTCGGTGGGCAAAAAGTCAGGATATTCCCGTGGGGCCAGGCCGTGGTTCTGGCGCTGGTAGCTTGGTTGCTTGGGCGCTGAGCATCACCGACCTTGACCCCATCCGCTGGGCACTGTACTTCGAGCGGTTTTTGAACCCCGAACGCGTGAGCCTGCCCGACTTTGATATCGACTTTTGCCAAGAGCGCCGCGACGAAGTGATAAAATATGTGCAGCAAAAATATGGCGAGGACCGCGTCTCGCAAATCATCACGTTTGGGAGTTTAAAAGCCCGTGCGTGCATCCGCGATGTAGGCCGCGTGCTGCAACTGCCCTACAATTTGGTGAACCGCATTTGCGCCTTTGTGCCGGAAGTGCCCAACCCGCCCAGCATTGCGGAAATTCTCAAAACCGATGACCGCCTGCAAACCGTGCAACGGGAAGAGCCTGCGGTGCCTGAACTGCTGGAAATTGCCCAACAATTGGAGGGCTGCCTGCGCCATGCCAGCACCCACGCCGCAGGCGTGATTATTGCCGACCGCCCCATTGCAGCCGTGTGCGGATTGTATCAAGACCCGCGCTCGCCCATGCCTGCCACGCAGTTCGATATGAAGCACGCGGAATATGCGGGCTTGGTGAAGTTCGACTTTTTAGGTTTAAAAACCCTCACCCAAGTGAAAAAAACGGCGGATATTCTGGCGGCGGAAGGGATATATATCGACCCCCTCAAACTGCCGCTAGACGACGCCCCCACCTATACCATGCTGTGCGCGGGGCATACGGTGGGCGTGTTCCAAATTGAATCGGGCGGCATGACGGATTTGACCAAACAAATTCAGCCGAAGGATATGGAGCAGCTTTCGGCCATTATCTGCTTGTATCGCCCAGGCCCCATGGAGCTGTTGCCTGAATTTGTGGCCTGCCACTTGGGCAAAAAAAAGCCGCAGTATGCGCATGAAAAACTGATTCCGATTTTGCAAGACACCCATGGTGTTGCCATTTACCAAGAACAGGTGATGATGATGGCCCGGCTGCTGGCAGGCTACACGCTGGGCGGTGCTGACATGCTCCGCCGTGCCATGGGTAAAAAAGACCCGAAGGAAATGGCCAAACAGCGCGAAATTTTTGTGGCTGGCTGTGGCCGCGAAAACCAAATTGACCCCAAACGCGCGAACGAGATTTTCGATGCCATGAGCGCCTTTGCGGGCTACGGCTTTAACAAAGCCCACACCATGGCCTATACGTTGGTGAGCTACCAAACGGCCTACCTCAAAGCCCACCACCCCCTGCCCTTTATGGCTGCGACCATGACGCTGGACCGCGGCAACACCGATAAATTATTGCGCTATAAAAACGATTTGGCGCGCATGAACGTGCCGCTATTGCCCCCGTGCGTGAACAACAGCGGTGTGATGTTTCAGGTAGAAAAAGATGCCAATAAAAAACCCTACGCTATTCGGCACGCTTTGGCCGCCATTAAAGGTGCAGGCGAAGATGCCATGGGGCACATTGTGACCGAGCGCCAAACGGGCGGCGCGTACAAAGACCTGTGGGATTTTCTCAGCCGCCACAGCCCCCATGTGCTGGGTAAAAAACCGTTGGAGGTGCTGATAAAGGCAGGCGCTTTGGATAGCCTGTACCCCAACCGTGCTGAATTGCTGGCCAATGTAGACAAACTGCAAGCCCATGTGCAGCATGTGTGGGACGCGAAAAACAGCGACCAAATTGGACTTTTCGGCGAACCTTCGGGTGGCAGCAGCGCCCTGCAAATTCCCACCCTCACCAAAACCCCCAGCTGGCATAAAGGCGAGCAAGCGGCGCAAGAGCTGACCGTGATTGGCTTCTATTTATCGGCTCACCCGCTCAGCGCCTTCCGTACTGATATCGAGAGCATTAAAGGTTTAGTAAACATTGCCCAATTGGCAGAACTGGCGGCGGCGGGGCGTGCCAGCGCCAAAATTGCAGGGGTGGTGCTGACCACCCGCGAGCTGAAAACCAAAAAAGGCGACCGTATGGGTTTTGCGACCCTGACCGACGAAAGTGGGCAAGAGGAGTTGGTGCTCTTCCCCGAAGCCTACGCCCGCTATGCCGAGCACTTGGGCGGCCAAACCCCGTTGGTGCTGGATATTGCCATGAGTATTGATGGCGAACGCCTGCGCCTGAATGTGGAATTGCTGAAAAAATTGGAAGACGTAAGCAAACAACGCAGCCATATTCGGCTACGGGTAGAAAACCCCGCCAGTTTGCAGCCCCTGCAACAATTGCTTATTGGCCAAAAGGGCAATACCCATTGCGAGCTGATTATTGCCCGCCCCCAAGCCCAAGGCGGCGATGTGACCCTGCGCCTGCCCCACGGCATTGCGTGCACCGCCCAATTGCTCTCGGCACTTGAAAATGCCGAGGGCGTGCGGGTGTTGTAGCTGGTTATAGCTCATTGAATATTAAGAAATCTAAGCATCTACGCGGTTTCCCCCGCCGTGCTTGAGCGGGGGTCTGGGTAGGGCTACGCTGACGCCAGAGAATGCTTGGGCGAGATCCCCGATCAAGTCGGGGAAAACAGCGTTTAGGTTGACCCTTTGTGCTGGAATCAAAGGTCGTCATGGCGAATCCAACCTATCGGGCGCGGCCAGCTCTGGTAGCCATCCACGAATCCTTATAGCTAATCCCATAATTTGTTGTACAAATGATGGGAAGACGCTGCATTCGGCCGAGGCTTGGCAAAGCCAAGCTCTGCCTGCCATGCGCGGGCTGCACAGCAGTGTGCAGCCATAGCTGTTCTTGTACAAGAAATTACAAGAACAGCTATATACCGCACTACTGGCACACAATCACTTCTTTGCCCGTCACAAAATACTGCAAGCGTTGGTCGTGGTATTGGTGGGGGAAGTCAGGAACTTCCAAAGCCGTATAAGCCACACCCACGGTCACGGCAGGGCGGTCGAAGCTTTTCAGCGTCATGTCG
>JBAQUW010000041.1:0-4831 GCA_049297755.1 Alphaproteobacteria bacterium | reverse complement strand
GAACTTGGGTGTCGACCCCAAACACGCCGACCAAATGGTGCGTGGTGTGGTGGCCTTGCCCCATGGTACAGGTAAAACTGTGCGCGTGGCCGTGTTCGCCAAAGGTGCAGCGGCAGAAGCTGCAACCAAAGCCGGTGCCGATGTTGTAGGCGCCGACGACTTGGTGGAAAAAATCATGAAAGGCTTCCTCGCGTTCGACCGCGTGGTGGCTGCCCCTGATTGCATGCCCTTGGTGGGTAAGCTGGGTAAAATCTTGGGCCCCAAAGGCCTGATGCCCAACCCCAAACTGGGTACTGTGACGCCAAACGTGGCCGATGCCGTGAAAAAGGTGAAGTCTGGTATGATTGAGTTCAAGGTTGAAAAAACCGGAATCATTCATGCAGGCGTTGGCAAAAAATCCTTCTCTGCTCAGCAGATTCAGGAAAACGTTGCCGCCTTGGTAGAAGCCGTGAAAGTGGCCAAACCTACCGGTGCCAAAGGCGTTTACATGCAGCGCATGGCTATCAGCGCCACCATGAGCCCAGGCATTAAAGTGGATATTGCCTCTGTGTAATCTCCGCCTACCGCTAAAAAAGCCCCCTCGGGGGCTTTTTTTACTCCCCCTCTTGAAAACATCTTTTACTCACCCTATACATCTCTGGCCAATAGATAGGCACCTGACCTCTTACCATGGAGAACTCTCTATGAAAACCCTTCTTCGTATGATAATCGCCTTTGCGATTGTCTTGACAGCCACCGCGGCTATGGCCAACGAAGGCTCTGCCACACGCATCAAGGTGGCGAAAGTTGCCCACAGTGCTGGCGATAAGTTCCTCACCCTTTGTGATGAACAAGAGAAGTGCGTGTCTCTGAAACGCAATTACTGGCTTGGTTGGTCAACACGATGGAATATGTTCTACCTCGCCCGAAATTCCGAGCAAGATTGGGGGGGCATGTACTATTCCTTTGATGGGAAGGTGCTGTGTTTGTACCCTCTCAAAAAACCAAGTCATAATCGGATTGATGGCTATTGCGAGCCATTCAAGCGCAACTAGACCTACCAAAAGCCTCTCTGTATAAGAGAGGCTTTTGTGCGTAAAAAAGCTTGCGTGGAAGCTCAAGCGAAGTCTGCTTCTGAAATTACGCTCTAGATAAAAAGGCACAAAAAAGCCCCCATGGGGGCTTTTTTGTCGGGCTGATTATGGTTTAGCAGTTGGTTCAGGCGTATAAGCTGGCACATAAGGCTGCACCACACGGGTGCGCACGCCTTGCAAATCCAAAGCATTCATGGTGCTGTTGAGTGCGGCCAATAAATCATGCTCGCCATGGCGCACGGCAAACACATTGGCAAATGTCACCAGTGGTTTGCCGCCAAACACAGGTTTGAGAAGTTTGTCAGGATTGTTCAAGTTATACTGCCCCGCCACATAACTGTCCGTAAAGGCCATGTCGGCTTTACGCGTGGTGACATGGTCGAGCATTTGGGCAGAATCTGCCATCAGCGGCGGCAACGCCACTTCACCTGCTGCAGGGAAGTGCGTTTTACGCACCGCTGAGGTAATATCGCCATCTATCGTCACAAATTTCACCTGCGCAGTGTTGGCAATGTTAAAATCAGCATTGTCAAAACGGGTCTCTGTTTGCCGTGCCCAAGCTTTCATATCTTGGTAAGCAATAGGTTGGGTGAGCATGGCGCCAACAGCGCGTTGGCCCGATTGCCATAAGCCTGAACAGAGCACGTCGTAGCGCTTGGCATTCAACCCTTCCTGAAAATTACCCCAGCCCACTTCTTCCACAAAGTCGACTTTCACCGCCAATTCTTTGCCCAAGGCAAGGGCGTAATCATAAAACAGCCCGCTCAGTTGGCCTGTGTTAGGGTCTTTCACCACACCGGGGGCCCAGTTGATGTACCCACACCGCAGCGTGCCCGTGCGCATCACCCGTGCAAATGCCGTTTCTTCTGCATGGGTTTGGCCATTGCTTGGCCATAACATATGTACCAAACCACTCACCAAAGCGGCTACTAAAACCGTGAACCATAAAGAGTTTTTCATAGGTTGATTACACCCGTTTGGTCAGGTGTTGTCAAGCAACGCTAAACCCCCAACTTCCCCAAAGCCTCAGCCAAGGCCAGCGTTTCCTGCGTGCCGGTGGCCATGTTTTTTACGGTGACGGTACCGTCGCGCAGTTCGTTGCTGCCCAGCACCAGCACTACACCCGCGCCCAGCTTATCGGCGCGTTTAAATTGCGCTTTCATGCCCGCGGGGCTTAGGGGCACGTGCACCGTGCGGCCAGCGGCGCGCAGTTGTTCGGCCAGCAATAGCGCACTCACGCGGGCGGTGTCGTCTTCCACCACAAAGGCCACGGGGGCGGGCTCACCGTGCAGTTCGCCCAACAACATTTCCAAACGCTCCATGCCGCTGCCAAAGCCTACACCGGGCACGTCATCGCCGCCCATTTGCAGCATCAGGCCATCGTACCGCCCTCCCGAAAGCACTTGCGATTGCGCGCCCAAGCCTGTGCTGTGAATCTCGAACACTGTGTGCGTGTAATAATCCAGCCCGCGCACCAAACGGGGGTTTTCAATGTAGGGAATCCCCAAGGCCGTCAGCCCCGCCTTCACGCTCTCATAAAACGCTTTGCTTTCGGGGCTTAGGGCGTCCACGGTTTTGGGGGCATCGGCCATAAAGGGTTGGTCTTCGGGCTGTTTGCTATCCAGCACGCGCAAGGGGTTTTTGGCAATGCGCTCTTTGGATTCCGCCGAAAGCTTGCTCAAATGCGGCGTAAAATACGCCAGCAACTGCTCGCGGTACTTTGCGCGGTCGGCGGGGGCACCAAGGGTGTTCAGCGTCACTTGCAAATCATTCAGCCCCAGCTCTTTTAACAGGGCCATGCCTGCGGCAATTACTTCCACATCGGCCCAGGGTTCGGCAATGCCAAAGCATTCCAGCCCCACTTGGTGGTGTTGGCGGTAGCGGCCTTTTTGCGGGCGCTCGTAGCGGAACATAGGCGTGCCCACATAGCACAACTTCAGCGGCAAATGTTGCTTGAGGCCATTGGTATAATAGGCGCGCACAACGCCTGCGGTGCCCTCGGGCCGCAGGCTCATGCTCTCGCCGCCACGGTCGGTGAAGGTGTACATTTCCTTCGTCACAATATCGGTCGCTTCACCGCTGGTGCGGGCAAACACATCGGTAAACTCGAACATCGGCGTCCGAATCTCGCCATAGCCATAGCGGCCAAACACCTTCAACGCCACATCTTCAATATGGCGCAACCGCTTGCTTTGGGCGGGCAGGGCATCGTAGGTGCCGCGGGGCGGTTGCAGGTTTTGGCTCATGGGGTGCTCCTTAATTTCTGCCCCATAAAAGCGGGGAAGGGGGCGGGTTGTCAAGTATAAACGCCAATGGCAGCCACGCATCGTAGCGTGGCTGCCATTGAATTTAAAGGATAAGAATCGTCATAGCTGTAGCGGCAAAGAGGATTGCCAATGCAGCATTAAGTTCGCCCAATAGGCTGTTTTCATTGATGATGAATCCTGTAAGCACGAAAGCAGGAGCAATAAGCAACATACCTATGGTTAGAAAAAGCCTTCGAGCTTTAGCGTTAGAGCTATCAACTGCTCGCCAGATAGAGATGCCGAATACGATGCTACCTACAAGTAGAAGCGCAAGCTGATATATCCACACATATTGAGGAGCGTGCTGTATCATGCTCATTTTTTATCTCCTTAAAAGGACATTCAAGATGACATCAATAGACAATAACCTTATAGTATACATTTTATGTTATTGCAAGTGGTTCAACAAAAAAGGGGCAAATGCCCCCTTTTTTGTTACCAAGCCTTATTGGTCAATATTACGGCGCCAGTCATTCTTACGGGTGCGGCGGATATTCTCACGGCCTTCGCGGGCGCGTTTCTCGAAAGGTTTTTCGAAGAATTTCCGTTGACGCATTTCGCGGAACAAACCTTCGCGGTTCATCAGCTTTTTCAAGCGGCGCAAAGCCTGCTCAACATCGTTATAACGAACATCAACTTTCATAGCAATTCACCGCCTTTCCAATCATTCACTAGGCTGCAACGTGGCAGCAGGGGCACTTATGCGGCAAAATGCGCCCCTTGGCAAGCCCTTTTTGCATAAAAACGCCCCACCCCCTTGCACAACCCCCTTTTTCACCCCATATCTCTCGTACAACGGCGCAACCGCGCCGTTCGTTGCATCTACAAACGTTAGGAGAGACATATGCTCATGTGTTTGTATATCGGCGGCAAGCTGATGATGATGTCGGCCACGGGGGCTATCCCCGTGACGGACGCTATCTGGGCGACCTACCCCACTTCGGGGCAGGTCAGAGCTACGATTGGACCGTCTAGTTGGTTGCTGGATCCGCACGAGCTTCGTACCGGAGGATTTGGCCACGATATGGGCGTGACCTACTTGCTCGGCCGCTGTCAGCGGCAGGCTGACGCAGCCTTGGCTGCCGACAATTCTGTCAAAGCCGCCGGCAAGTAAGCCAGCAAGATGCAAAAGCAAAAGGGAGGCCTCGGCCTCCCTTTTCGCTTGAAAGGGTTGCAAAAATGGCAGAAAATGCTGTTTCATGGTACAGCGCCACACCCTGCCCGATGCCCACACCCCGCAGCCCCAAGCCCGCGGGCTGAAAAAGCTGTGGCAAAGCCTGTGCATGGCCGCCATGGCCTGCTGGATGCCCCCCGCCAAACAGCTGGTGTATGCCCGTTATAACAAACTCCGCCAAGATTATCTCCTCTCCACCCTCCGCCACCATTACCACAAACGGCCCGACGACCCCGCCCCCTTGTTTGGGCTCACTGTGCTGGATGTCGGCTGTGGCC
>JBAQUW010000040.1:0-6778 GCA_049297755.1 Alphaproteobacteria bacterium | reverse complement strand
CAGCCATCGCACGTGCTAGCGTCGCTCTTTGGCCAAGACGCGCACCTTCAGGCTGCCGTTCACCACGCAGCAACTTCACTTTGCGTAAAGACATGGTTTTTTCCTTAAAACGGTATGAGTTCCGCCTTCTCTCATATTCTCACCCCAAACACAAGCTCCTCAATTTTAGGCAATCCATCTTGAACTCCTTGGCCAAAGGCGTATACTGAAAAAGCCGCTTGTGGCACATCAACCCGTTTTAGGAAAAAATTCTATGACCAAACCTACCCTTGCACCTGTTCCTGCCACTATTCCTGTGGATATCGTCCAGTTCGACGACCGCCCAGAAGGCTTGCTGGCCTTAAGCGGTTGGCGCCTGAACATTGTACCGCATCCGTCCTTCCAAGCAAACGCGCAGTACCTGAACGGCATTGCCCTCTCGTGGGACGGGCAACAAGACGTGCCGATTTTGTTTGGCATAACGGTGGATAACCCTTATCCCAACGGCTTTGATGAAGATTGCGAGTTGTGGGCAGAGCACCAAGCTGGCGGAGGTTGGGGCTTTTATGATGCCTTTGGTCCGATGATGGATGGGGTGACGCTTGCCACCTTTATCCGCGACCTCGTCATCAAGCGCAAACCTCCTGCATTGCCAGCTGAGTTGAATATCACCCGCCTCATCACTGTGGCGCGGTTGGCGAACAGCAAGAAGGTGGTGTTTATTGGTACCCCTCAGGTGTCTACAGAACCACGCCTTGCGGAGCATTATAAGAAACACCCAAAAGTCGACGCCAGCCCCGAGGTTTGGAGTGCGTATATCAACCGCATTCCTACCCCCATCTTTGGCAACCACTTCCCTTGTAACGAGCTGGCCTCTTAACGGCCACACAAAGCGCCCCGTGGGGCGCTTTGTTGTTTTTAGGCCAGTATTACTGCATCGCTTCCACGCTGCCATCCATGCGGGCTTCTACGCCGAGGGATTTCAGCTTGCGGTGCAAGGCACTGCGCTCCATGCCCACAAAGTCGGCGGTACGGCTCACGTTGCCACTAAAGCGGAGCAATTGGTTGGAGAGGTAATTTTTCTCGAACAACTCGCGCGCTTGGCGCAGCGGCATGGTTACAGCCGTTTCCATCACGTTGCCATCGAGCGCTTGGTTGTTGGTCAGCTCAGGCGGCAGCATATCGGGCACCACCACTTTGCCGGGATGCATAATAATCAACCACTCCACCAAGTTACGCAGTTGGCGCACGTTGCCGGGCCAGATGTAGCTGGTGAGCACCGCCATGGTGGCGGGGGCAATGCGGGGGATACTCTGGGCATCAGGCGCCATCACTTTCAAAAAGTGCTGAGCCATGGCGGGGATATCCATGCTGCGTTCGCGCAGTGATGGCATCACAATCGGCACCACCGACAGGCGGTAGTACAAATCGGCGCGGAATTTGCCTTGGTCAATCAAGGTTTTCAGGTCTTTGCTGGTGCTGGAAATGACGCGCACGTCGGCTTCTGTCGGCACACCCGTGTTCGGGTCGGGCAGCACGCCATCTTGCAAAAACTTGAGCATACGCGCTTGCATGGGGGTGGAGAGATCGGCCACTTCGTCGAGGAACAACGTACCGCCTTTACCTTGCGCCACCACACTGGCCAGCGCCATTTCAAAGGTTTGCTCGCTCACAGCGGCGGGGGAAAGGGTGACAAACGCTTTGTCGCCACGGCGGCTGGCTTTGTGAATGAGTCGCCCCACCACTTCCTTACCCGTGCCGCTTTCACCACTCACCAACACGCGGCTTTCGCCTTGGGCTACTTGTTTGATGGTTTGACGCACAGCGGCAATCTCAGACGACACCCCCAACAATTCGCTTACCTCGCCACTGCGGCTACGCAGCAAGTGGTTTTCGCGCGCCAATTGGGTTTCGCGGATCGCACGGCTGATGGTCAACAACAGGCGCTCCACTTGTGGGGGTTTCTCAATAAAGTCATACGCGCCACGTTGGGTGGCTTGCACGGCGGTTTCAATGGTGCCGTGGCCGCTAATCATCACCACGGGCAGGTCTGGCACGCGGCGCTTCAAGCGGCTCAGCACTTCCAGCCCGTCCATGCCTTCCATCCAAATATCCAGCAGCACCAAGTGGGGCACTTGCTCGGTCACCATTTCCAGTGCTTTTTCGCCATTTTCGGCGGTGCGAATTTTATAATGCTCGTCTTCTAAAATCCCTGCGAGAGAGGTGCGAATATCGGCTTCGTCATCCACAATCAGAATATGAAAAGGCGTTTGGGGTTGTTGCGACATAGGGCGTCTCCGTTCTTATTGGTGTTCTGTTACGCTGGTGCAGAGCTTTGCAGGTTTTGGTGGCGCGGCAAGTGGAGCTCCACACTGGTGCCGCCTTTGGGGCGACGGGCCAGCGTCACTTGTCCGCCATGCTCATCCATCACGCGACGCACGATGGCCAAGCCTAAACCTGTGCCTTTTTTGCGGGTGGTCACATAGGGGTCGAAGAGCTTTTCGGTCTCCACGTCCTCTGGCAAACCACGTCCGTTGTCCAGCACGTTCACAAGGAGTGTATCACCCTGTGATATTTTCACAACAACTTTTATTTGGCCTTTTTCCGCCGTTTTATCGCCATCGCGTTCATGAATGGCGTTGACGCTGTTCTCCAACACATTGGTCAGTACGCGCTTCATTTGCCCCCTATCGCACACCACCATGGCTTGGGCTGGGGTAATTTGAATGTCTTTCTCAAATTCAATCTCGCTCCGCCCCATGGTTTCCAGCAGCAAAATTTCTTCCAACACATGCAAAATATTATGTTCGGCAAACACAGGGGTCGGCATGCGGGCAAAGTCCGAGAACTCGTTCAACATGCCGCGCATATCTTCAGTTTGGCGCACAATGGTTTCGGTCATTTCCTTAAACAAGGGCTGGTCGGCTGCCTCTAATTTATCCATATATTTGCGCCGCAAGCGTTCGGCACATAACTGAATGGGGGTGAGCGGGTTTTTAATTTCGTGCGCCAAGCGCCGCGCCACATCGCTCCATGCCGCCACTTTTTGGGCGGAAAGCAGCGGCGTCACATCGTCAAACGTCACCACCACAGCGCTAATATCCCCACCACCCACACGTTGCGGCACCATGCGCACCAATAGTGTCAGGGTTTTACCCCCCTGCTCCACCTTCATTTGCTGTTGCCACACATCGCGCGGGGCTTGCATAAAGGTGGTGAATAACGCGAACAGCTCTGGCGATATTTTTTCCAGCCGTTGCCCTGTTTTCAAGCCCAGCACATCGCGCGCGGTTTTGTTCACAATGCCAATCACGCCGTGTTCGTCTAGCGCCAATACGCCACTGGTCACCCCCGTCAGCACCGCTTCCATGGTGCGCCTACGCGTATCAATTTCCTTGTTCTTTTTTTCCACCAAGGTGCGGTTGTTTTTCAATTGCTGGGTCATGCGGTTGAACGATTGCGTCAATATCCCCATTTCATCATCATCGTGCGGGGTTAGCCGAATCTCCAAATCGCCCGCCGAGACTTTATTGGTGGCATGCACCAGCTCAGTCACGGGCCGCACAATTTTGCCTGCCAAACGTAGCCCTGCCCAAATGGCACCCGCCAAGGCCGCCATGCTCAGCAACACGGTTATCAACGTCAACACGCCTTGCAAGCGCGTGCGGTCTTTCAAAAGCGCGTAATATTCATTATACGCCTCGGTGGTTTCGTCCATCCGCGCCACCACCGAGGGGTGAATGCCGCGGCTGACCAATAACCAGCTATTCACGGCCAGCGGCGCCAACACCGTAATTTGCCGCTCGTCATATTCCGTTAACGCCTGCGGCCTGCGCTCGGCATTGCTCAGCAGCGTCACCACCAATTCTTCCGAGGTGGCCATGCTCGGCCCCGCACTGGCCAATAAGCTCCCATTGCTGTCATAAATGCTCACTTCATCAAGGTTGCGTTGTTCTTGCATAGTGCGCAAATGCTCGCGCAGTAAAAAGCCATCAGGCAATAAACTTAAGCCCATCAGGGTAGGGTCTTGCGCCAAAGTTTGGGCTTCAGCAGTCAATGATTTTTCATGCTCATCCAAATACGCCTGCGCCACTTGCAGGCTGCCCTCCAGCGCCCGCGTCACTTTGGTGGAAAACCACGCCTCCAACCCGCCGTTCAACATCACCAATGCATAAAACGCCACCAAAATGGTGGGCAACACGGCCAACACGCTGAATATCCCCAACAACCGAAACGGCAAGCGCGATTTGCGCAACCGCCCGCGCCGCTCCAACAACAGCAGCAACACGTTGCGGCCAATATAAAGAATGAACACCAAAATCAGCAGCATGTTGGCCGTCATGAGGGTGAGCAACACGGGGCCCGTGGTGTTCTCGTCGTGCATCACCATAAACAGCGCGGCCAACAGGGCCAAAAAGCCGCCTGCCAGCAACACGCCAGCGCCAACCCGCATCATGTTAAACACCTTGTGCGGCACCACGCGGCGCATGCGGCGCTCTAGCCCACCGGGTGCTAACGGGTTTTCGCCCCCCATGGTGCCACTGCCCATGCTGGCGGGCAGCACTTCAGGCAAGCCTTCGGCCAGTTTTGGGGCTGCCGCATTGGCAAATGCCCGCACTTGCGCCGTTGGCGCAACGTTTGGCTGGTGTTCAGAACCTACTCCCATGCCCGCAGTATAAGCAGGTTGGCGGCAATAATCTCGCAAAAACACCCCACAGCCCACCCAAACCGTATACTTTACTTGACGCCGCGTGCGTTTTGGGTGACATTGCCTAGCCATTTCGGCACATCTGCAACCTTTTGACGAAAGGACACCTCTATGGCAGTCATCAACGCTGATGGTAGCCCAGACTTTTGGCCACCAGAATCTGCCCCCGCACTCGACGGCTACGTCCTCCACAACCTGCGCCTGATGGGGCGCCGCCTGCAACTGCCGCACGACGGCATGCCGACGGAAGATGTAGCTGGCTACCCTATTTTTGGCGGCATTGATTCGTGCAATCGCCGCAAAAACAGGCTGCATGCTCAAACGCCACTGCTGCAAGGGTGGGTTGCCCGCATCGACCTTGTCGATGGCGGTTTGTTCACCTTGGGCGTGGAAGGTGGTACGCACTTGCTCATTCGCGTGGACGGAGACACTCCCGCCCGCTATTGGGTGAGCGATTGGACCAGGCGTAATAACGCTATGGAAGTAGCAAATGGCTTTTCCACGGGCGATATCAGCGTCTACAAAACCCCTGCCGAACTGTGGGCCATGTGGCCCGCCACCTACAAGACGCCGTTTTATACCGAGCTGAAACGGCTGTTCTTTATGGCAGTGGGTTACACGCCACCCACCTAAGCCAAAGCCGTCCTCTTTCTCGAGGGCGGCTTTTTTTAGGCAAGCCCTTCTCTATCTGCTGGTTGGGGGTCTCGTTTTTTCTTCTCTTCCGCCATAGCTGCCGTAATCGCGGCCTCAAGGTCCACAACAGGTCGACGTTGGCCAAAGGGAGCAGCAGGCGCTACGGGAATAACAGGAGGCTGCCACAATTCCGCAGGTATTGGATCTTCCTCGCCTCTGCCAAAGCCACCCATCAGCTTCACCAACTCAGGCAAACAGGCATCTGCCTCACTTTTGGCACGCTGCACATCTGGCAGCAAATATCTATCGCCCAACATTTCCTGCACCTTGCTATATTCCTGAAACATCACCGTGGCAATCACACTGGGCAATACAGCCATATTGGCAGGTGCCCCCTCTTTGTCCAGCTCAATCACATTCAAGGGCAAGCTCACCATGGGGCGCATGCGCTCGCCTTCTTGCGGGCCGCCGTGGCCTGCATCGCGCCGGTTTAATGCCATGATATGCAGGTTCATCTCTTGCACATTCTCAAACATCTTGGCCAATACAGGGTTAGCCTTCAACACCGCCAACAAAGCATCACCGCGCACCACCAATTTGGCCAATTCAGCCTGAAACTCCCCCCGTGCCTTATCGTGAACCTTACGCCGAACATCAAAACCTTGTAGCAATGTATGCACACGTTGGGTTACTGGAGCAGTGACTTTGCGCCATAATTCGGTAGCAGCCACATTGGCTGCAAGCCCCACAGGCACAGCCGCAGGCCCCGATACCTTAGCAACCGCAGCCCCCACACCAATACCCACGGTGCCCGATACCACCGAGCCCAATTTGCCCGCACTTTTACGGCTGGCAAAACCAATAGCCCAAGCTAGTACACCATCACTCACAGAGCGCCAACCGCTGGCTTGTTTTGCACGCAATAAGGCTTTTGCCGCACCTACAATGTCGGTCAGTCCCTTCGCACTCAGCGTGCGCAAACTCAAATTAAATTGTTCCGGCACTGGCGTTGGCTGTTCACCCGATATTTCTTGCTTTACCTGTTCCAACAGGCGGGGCTGTGCCCGCAAATGCTGCAACCCAGATTTTAAAAACTCTTGAACATCCATACCCATAAAAATCACTCCTTTGTGTCACAACCCTATAGCAAGCCGCACAAATGCACCTGACACAAAAAAACCCGCCAGTGGCGGGCTTTTGGATTTACGTTCATTAGCCTTCAACAATCAAGCCAATATCAATGCCCAATTGGTTGATTTTTTTACGCAATGTATTGCGGTTAATGCCCAAAATGCTGGCAGCGCGCACTTGGTTGCCGCGCACATATTTCAGCACGTTTTCAATCAGTGGCTTTTCCACTTCTATCATAAACTTATCGTACATGCCGCGGGCGGGGCTCATGCCGTTCAGGTCGCGGAAATATTGTTTCAAGTACGCATCCACGGCACCGTTTAAGTT
>JBAQUW010000039.1:0-2440 GCA_049297755.1 Alphaproteobacteria bacterium | reverse complement strand
GCTGATGGCGGCGCTGGATGCCAAGGGCGTGTCGGCGGCTTTAGGCCGCCTGAAGCTTGGGTACGCCGCACCCGCCTATGCCATGCTGAGTGCGGGGCTGTGGATTGCCGCACTCAATTTGGTTGCACACCTGGTGTTTGGCAATGCCGACCACCTGCTGAAGATGCAAAGCGCTTCAGTGGCCATGCTTGGCCTGGTGGCTTTTGGGGGGCTGGCTCACAACGCCTCCCAAAAAATAACCGCTCTTGGCACCAGCATCATCTTACTCACCCTCAGCGCGTTGCTGATGCTGTGGAGCATCAAGACTGGCGACAGCAAAAATATCAAAATTGCCATAGCCACGGGCTTTACCGTGGGCGGGCTGCTCACTTTGGTTGGGTCGTTCCGGCCAGTGAGCATTCTGTTGGGCGGTATTGGTATTGCCTCGACAGTGTTTGGGGCGCAGGACCTGGTGCGCTTGCTGCGCATTGAAACCAACCTGGGGTATGTGCTGCTGCTGTGCTCGGGCTTGGCACTTTACCTGAGCTACAAAACGCTTACCAGCAAAGAGGTGAGCATCAACCTCACCATTCCCACTGTGGCTTTCCAAGCCATGGGCGGGCTGTTGCTGGTGCTGGCAGCTGCGGTATTTTACATGGGGTACATGGTCATTCAGGGCCCGCGCTTCATGTAACGCTAACGCCTTCTTCTTGCCTTGCTTTGGCCGCTCCCTCAGGGGGGCGGCTTTTTTTACGGTTGACACAAATGACTTTTTCCTGCCTTTTATAGCGCATGAGCAAAAACATTATTATCGTCGAGTCTCCCGCCAAGGCCAAAACCATTGAGAAGTATTTGGGGCGCGACTTTACCGTGCTGGCCAGCTACGGCCATGTGCGTGATTTGCCCAGCAAAGATGGCAGCGTTGACCCTGCCGATAATTTTGCCATGCACTACCAAACCAGCCCCGATAGTGAAAAGAATTTGAAAGCCATTGCCAACGCGGTAAAAATGGCCGATGCCGTGTATCTGGCAACCGACCCTGACCGTGAGGGTGAAGCCATTAGCTGGCATGTGTTGGAGGAGCTGAAACAGCGCCTGAAAAAGAATTTAGATGGCAAACCCATTCACCGCATTGTGTTTACTGAAATTACCAAAACCGCCGTGCAATATGCCGTAGCTAACCCCCGTGGGTTGGATATGGCGCTCATCGACGCCCAACAAGCCCGCCGCGCGTTGGATTATCTGGTGGGGTTTAACCTTTCGCCCGTGTTGTGGCGCAAGGTGAAAGGTGGCCTTTCTGCGGGCCGCGTGCAAAGTGTGGCCCTGCGCCTGATTTGCGACCGCGAGAATGAAATTGAAGCCTTTAAGGCTGAAGAATATTGGACCATGGACGGCTTGTTTGCCACGCCCAAAAACCAAACCTTCAGCGCCAAACTGGCGGTGTATAATGGTAAAAAGGTTGAGAAGTTTACCTTCCGTGAGGAAGGTGGCGCGCGGGCGGCAGAGAAGTTACTGGCCAGCCTGACCTACACCCTGAATGCCGTTGAGAAAAAGCAAGTGCGCCGCTACCCCAGCCCACCGTTTATGACCAGCACCTTGCAGCAAGAGGCCAGCCGCAAGTTGGGTTTCACTGCCCGCCGCACCATGCAAACCGCCCAACGGCTATACGAGGCAGGTCACATCAGTTATATGCGTACCGATAGCGTGAACTTGGCCGCCGAAGCCATTACTGCTTTGCGGCGTGAGATTTCCACCCGCTATGGCGAAGATTTTGTGCCAGAAAAACCCAATTATTACAAATCGAAGCAGCAGAATGCTCAGGAAGCACACGAAGCCATTCGCCCCACCGCCCCGCACCTGAACGCAGGCGCCTTAGGCTTGGAAGACGACCAACGCAAACTGTACGAACTCATCTGGAAGCGCACGCTGGCCTGCCAAATGACGCCCGCAGTGTTCGACCAAACCACGCTGAATATTGAGGACCCCACGGCCAAAAATGCCTTCCGCGCCACGGGGCGGATTATGATTTTTGCAGGGTTTATTCAGGCTTATACTGAAGGCCGCGATGATGATACGGATGACGATGGCGAAGCGCTATTGCCGCCCGTCACCCAAGGCGATGCCATGGACTTGCAAAAACTGAAGCCCGAACAACACTTTACCGAGCCACCCCCACGCTTTACCGAAGCCACTTTGGTAAAAACGCTGGAAGAATACGGCATTGGCCGCCCCAGCACGTTTGCAACCATTATTAGTACGATTCAAGACCGTGGCTATGTGCGGCTGGAGCAAAAGCGGTTTTTCCCTGAAGATGTGGGCCGTGTGGTCAGCAAATTCCTGTGCCAACACTTTGAAAAGTATGTGGATTACAACTTTACGGCGCACTTGGAAGATGACCTTGATGCGGTATCCCGCGGCGAGAAAAAATGGCAGCCCCTGCTGAAAGACTTCTGGACGCCAT
>JBAQUW010000038.1:0-9392 GCA_049297755.1 Alphaproteobacteria bacterium | reverse complement strand
GGGCTGGGGTGTGGAAGGCACCACTTACAGGTAAACGCAGCACCCGCTTGGCGCCTGCGGCTTTCAGGGCGTCTTCTGCTGTGGCAATGGTGGGCTCAAGGCCCGAAATCACCACTTGGCCGGGTGCATTGTCATTGGCCACAAAACAGCCGCTGGCAGTGGCAATATGTTGAATGGTCTCAAGCTCTAGCCCCAGCACGGCGGCCATGGCGCCGCCTGTCACCTTGCTCATGGCTTGGCCACGGGCGCGGACAAGCTGTAAGCCCTGCTCAAATGGCATAAAGCCTGTGGCACACGCGGCGGTATATTCCCCCAAGCTGTGGCCCAGCAGGTGGCTGGCCAGTTGTGGGGCAGTTTTGCCCGCTTGTTTGGTCAGATAAGTGAATGCCGCCATACCCGCCACAAACAAGGCTGGCTGGGCGTTGTGGGTTTGGGTGAGTTCCGCCATATCACCTTCACGCATTAAGCGCGAGAGGTGAAAGCCAAGGGTATGGTCGGCCAGTTCAAATAGGTCGCGGGTGCAGGCCTGTTCCATAAGTTCCACGGCCATGCCAATGGTTTGGCTACCTTGGCCGGGAAAAGTAAGTGCAACAGCAGTGGGTGTGTTCATGGCCGCAGCATGGTAAAAAGTGCGCCAAAGGTCAACAAAAAACGCCGCCCCCTGTGCTCAGGGGGCGGCGTGGGGCTACTTGAAGGGGCCTTTCCCTGCGCAGCCAATATACTGGCAAAACTTGCCAATCACAAAGGCAAGGGAGAATGCCAGTATCGTGGCGCTGAATAGCGCTGTTGGTGTCATGTCCATAAAGGCTTCCCTTAGCGAAAGATATTGGCAGCCATGGCATGGCGCCACAGCTTGTTGAGCATATGCTTGCTCCATTGGTTGGTGCCTTCCAGCACCAGCGCTATGGCGGCCAGCAGCAGGGCAGTGCCTGAATGCCCCCACAGACATAGGATAATGGCTGTAAACAGCATGGCCAGTACCATATGGTTCAGCAGGGCGTGCAGGCGGTAGAACTTCAGAATAATCCGCGCAGAGTAGCGCATGGGGTTTCTCCGTGGTGAGGGTTGAAACGTGATGGTGTAACCATGCCTCTTTACCGTAAAATTGTATTGTATGCAATGCAATTCATTTTACGGTTGAATCGCACCGCCATTCTGCCTATATGTAAGGCATGAGCTTTGCCCCCGCCCAAGCCCCCGCCAACACCCGCATCTATGCGGTAGGCGATGTGCATGGCATGGACGATAAACTGCGCCGCGTGCTGGCCAACATCTACGCCGATGCCCAAGGTTTTGCTGGCCAAAAGCAGTTGGTATTTGTGGGCGATTATATTGACCGCGGCCTCAATTCCAAAGGCGTCGTCAACCTTGTGTTGCAAGGGTTAGACGGTTTTACCACCACCACCTTGCTGGGCAACCACGATTGGCAAATGCAACGCTTTTTAGCAGGCGCAGAAGACAGACACACCCACGATTGGCTCTACCTGTTTGGCGGCGCCGCCACCTTAGGCAGCTATGGCGTGCAGGCCACCCCCACGCGCAAATTGGCAGAACTCCGCACCGAGCTGCAAGCCACTATCCCCGCCAGCCATGTGGCGTTTTACAGCCAATTGCAGCATTTTGCCGTGAGCGGTGGCTATTTGTTTGTCCACGCAGGGGTAAAACCCAAGGTGGCTCTGGAAAAACAACAGCTGGACGACCTCATTTTCCCCCGCCCCGCCCATTGGCACAACCACGGCCTGCCTTACCGCATTGTGTTTGGCCATACCATTTTTGAACAACCCTTGGTGGAAGCCGAGCGCATCGGCATCGATACCGGCGCCTATGCGGGCGGCCCGCTCACCTGTGCGGTGCTGGAAGGGGCAGACGTGCGCTTTTTGCAGGGTTAGGCGAGGGGGCTGCGCGGCAGTTCGCTTGAGGCTGTGTCTTGCCAGCTCCAGCTGGCATCCATTTATCCTATGCATCATATGAAGGGCAAATGGATCCCAGCTTTCGCTGGGAAGACACAGTTTTATTTGAGCGGCGTAGGTTAGTCTGGTTAGTCGCGTTGTAGGGTAGGAAGCTCAAGGCCAGCTTTGCTCACATAATCGTACAACGCTTCTTGGGGCTTATTGCCAGCGTCGCGGAGGGCTTCCTCTAAAGTTAATATATCCTTCCCATCAATCGTATCGGAAACAACATCTTCCAAAAAAGTATAATTTGGTTCCGCTATACCCAATTGGGCCATAATAAGCGGTTCATAATCGTTTATGCCTGCTCGTTGTAGCGCATTTTTCGCAACGTGGCGTAAAGTCACCTTACTGCGTAATAGCAAATGGTCGGCTGGCTCATTGCTGCTGGCCAGTTTATCGTCATCAGGAAACGCTTGGTACACCTGCCCAATCAGGCCAATCAGTCTTTCGGTGTGTTCGGTTGTATTCATAGGTTCCTCCACCTCTTTATGGTAAGTCAAACAAAATAAGTATACAAAAACTGACAATTTTGTATCCACCCCCTTGCATAACCCACGCGTATACCTTATATATCCTTCACCAAATGGGGCTCTGCCCCAAATGGAAACATCCCCTGCACCGTCGCAGGGTTCCCGTAAACCGCCCCTTTGGGCGAATTTCTGGAGACTAAAATATGGCTAAGGCACCATCTGCCTCGCGTATCAGCCGTCCGCTTTCGTCGCGGGAGCGCTGGCAGCGCTTCTTCCTCCTCTGGTTCCTGTTCGCAATCATTTGGAACCCGATCAAGTTCTCGATCGGTGGCGAGGTGTACAAGATCCACCTCATCCATCTGGTCCAGCGGATCAGCGACTGGACGGCGCCGTTCGCCGGTGACATCAAGATTTTGGTGTACGGCGCGGTGTTCCTGCCGCTTGGCATCCTTGCCGCGTGGCAGTATCGCCGTATCAAGCAGGCCTGGCGGAACGCTGACAAGTTTCAGCTGTTCATCCGTGTGGGACTGCTGATCGCTGCCATCGGCTTTGCCACCTATGCCCTGTCGGTGTACAACACCCGGGCTTCTGGCCAGCAGGTCGACGTTCCTCTCTACTTCTGGAACGCTTGGCGCTGGTCGTGGTCGCTGATCGCTGCCTTCGCGGTCAAGACTGGCCTCGACTGGGCTCTCGAAGACTACGAGATCGGCGGCGTGCGTGGCACGACCGACGTTCATCTGGACGAGCTGCCTGGTCACCACGACCACGACGACCAGGTGGTCGATCCTCAGCGCCAGTAACGCGGCGCGTCTCCTGGGCCCTTTTTTGGGCCCAGGAGATTTTTTATGCAAAAGCCCCCTTCTCAGGTTGAGAAGGGGGCTCTTGTTTAATCGTCACCAAAATCACGTATTGTGCGTAGTGCATCTGCCTCTAAGGCGAGTGTTTTGACATATTTGCGATGCTTTTTCAGTTGCAAACGCTGGTCACGTAAATCTGCTGCTTTTTCCGCCGTATATGCGATATCGTAGCCTAACCGGTGCAGCCCATAACTGGCCAACAACGCCGTGATGCCGCCCACCAGATAAAACCATGCCATATCAATGGCATAGAGGGTGTTGGGCAGGTTGCCCCACGGTTTGCTGGGCCACAACAGGCACAGCGTTAGCACGGCAACAAGGGCGGCGGTTATCCAGCGCATATCTTGCTTTTCCAGCCATGGGCGCAGGTACTTGCGTTTCAGCCCCAGGCCAAAATACAAGGCGCTGAGTGCCCCCACGCCAAAAAACAAGGCGTGGACAAAACGCGTTGGTTCGGCACCAGGCTTCAGGTGCATAGGCAGCATAGCTCCCCATAGCACCAGATTCACCACCAGAATGGTAGCGGTGTATTTGAGATACTTCATGAGTTTCTCCATCAAAAGGTCAGTTCAGATAGCTGGCACTGCCAACTATGCTGTCAATATATCAAAGAATTTCCAAAAAGTATACAAAAAACGCAGTCATTGCGAGCGCAGCGCGGCAATCTGAGCAAATGAGCTACGCCTGCCTTGCTTAGATTGCTTCGCTTTGGCTCGCAATGACTGTGGATTAGAGCTTGCCCTTATATCGGCTCTGCGCACCATAACAAACTTTCATGGCGACCCCGAGAGGAGTTGAACCTCCAACCTTTTCCTTAGGACGGACATGCTCTATCCAGTTGAGCTACGGGGTCGTGCCCCGTGTTATAGCCGATGTTGACGCAAACAAAAAGCCCCACCGCAAGGGTGGGGCAGGAATTTACTTCCACATGGACCAAGATTGTTTTGCTTTCGGTTCTGGTTTCTCAGGCTGAACCATGCGCGCTTCGGCAGCAGCCTCTTTAGCGGCTTCAGCTTCAGCAATTTGCCTTGCAGTTGGCTTGAAAAACAACAATAGCTCCCGCTGCCTTTCAGTCATAGTAACAGCAGTAAAGCCGATGGCATCAAAACCAGACCGCAAGTAAACAATCGCACAAGCATCCCAGTCTATCATGCGTCGGCAGAATCCTTCAGTCGTAATGGACTGGTTCATCACAGGGTCAAACTGGTAGGTTACTTTCTTACCCGTAGAGGGGTGCACCGTGGTGAGTTCAAGCATAAAGCTTCTCCTAAAGAGGCAAGAGAGATGTTGCGGCACAATCGCCAGCGCCTTTATATGTATACCTCTTGCCTGTGTCAAGCAATTCCATTATACCCAGAGCATGAGCAAGCACCGCAAAGGCAACCCCGTAAATGGCTGGGTGAATTTTAACAAACCCGTGGGGATGAGTTCCACGCAGGCCGTGGGCTTTGTGCGCCGTGCGTTTAACGCCCAAAAGGCGGGCCATGGCGGCACGCTCGACCCCCTTGCCAGCGGCGTGCTCCCCATTGCCTTGGGCGAAGCCACCAAAACCATGCAGTTCAGCAGCTTAGAGGCAGAGAAAGAATACACGTTCACCGTCACCTTCGGTACCCAAACGGCAACCGATGACACGGAAGGGGAGGCGTTGTTCACCAGCGATAAACGCCCAAGTTTGGCAGAAGTACAGGCCGTGATGCCGCAGTTTATGGGCGAGATTACCCAACTGCCGCCCCAATACAGCGCCTTGAAAATTGACGGCCAAGCCGCCTACGCCATTGCCCGCAGCGGGGGTGAGGCGGCGCTGAAAACGCGGCAGGTGACCATTCACAGCCTGCAACTTACCGCCACCACAGGCAGCGAAAATGCTTTAGATTCTGCCACTTTCCACGCCCATGTGAGCAAAGGCACTTATATTCGCAGCATCGCGCGCGATATGGGGCAAACCCTTGGCTGCTATGGCCATGTGAGCCTACTCACCCGCACCCGTGCCGGCGTTTTTGCGCTAGAGGCAAGCGTGAGCAAGGAAACGCTTGACAAATACCTCAAAACAGGCGAAAACCCCTCCACTTTCCTACAGCCGAACGACATAGCGCTGGCCGATATCCTGGCCTATGTGGCAGAACCTAAAGAAGTGCATCAGCTGAAAGCTGGCGTATTACTCCAACGGGTTCATCTTCAGCCAGGCTTGCGGAGAGTGGTGACCAAGCACGGCGTGTTGGTGTCGCTTGTCGACATTGACCAGACTGGCACCTTGCGGATTGTCCGCAATTTTAACAATGAATAGATATCGAACGAAAGATAAAACCATGACGATTACTGCCGCCCGTAAACAAGAACTGATTCAAAAATTCGCCCGCGTGCCCAACGACACCGGCTCGCCCGAAGTGCAAGTTGCCGTGCTGACCGAGCGCGTGAACAACCTGACCGAACACTTTAAAACCCACCGCCAAGACAACCACAGCCGCCGTGGCCTGATGAAACTGGTGGCCACCCGCCGCAGCCTGCTGGACTACCTGCGCAAAACCAGCGAAGTGCGTTACCAAGAGATCATCAAAGCCTTGGGCCTGCGCAAATAACTCTGCGCCATTGTACTGCAAAAACCCCGCTATGGCGGGGTTTTTTTGTGGGTGGGGGTTGAAATACCATGTTTGCCGCCCTATATCAGGTAGGAACTTTGTCGTATCTACAACCATTGGAGTGGAAAAAATGTCCATTACTGAACTCTTGAATGCCGTCGGCGGCCTGACTTACGCCGAAGCAGCCGAACTGGAAATGGCGTGCGAGCGCCAAAAGGCAGCCCTTGTGGCAGCGCAAGCACCGGGTACCGCGGTTGTGCTGACGGCTGTGAACCGCGCGTGGTTCGTGGCTGCGCTCAAGGAAATCCGCGCCCTGAGCGGCCTGTCGCTCAAGGAGGCGAAGGATATCTTTGAGTCGGTGGAGCGTGGGGGAGAGTATATCTTCACTGGTCATCTCCCCATCGCCCTCACCGATGTCGTGGCCTGCCTGCAGCAGGCGGGCTGCACCGCCATCATCCGCTAAAGTCCAGCCAGCCCCACCATCACGGTGGGGCTGGTTGCGTTTAGGCGTTCTTCTCAGCTTTTTTCGCTGCCTTCTTCAATGCTTTTTTGCCTTTTTTAGCCGCAGCTTTGCTGGCCTTTTTGGCTTTATCACACTTTGTAGGGGCAGGGGTGGTGTCCGCTTCGGCAGGTTTTTCGGCCGTGGTTTTATCGGCGCCCATCAGGCTATCGGTTGTAGGTACTTTCACACCCACGGTATCGGCCATGGTTTCTGTCACATAATCATAACCCTTGGCCAAGGCGGCACCAGTGACTGACGCCACCAACACCGTCACCAAATCAAAAGCAAACGCAGGCGGGCACAGCACAGTGGCCAGCGCCAAAGTGAACACAAGGGTTTTGGGGGTTGAACGCATGGTAAATCTCCTATCGTGTTGATATGCATAGGCGAATTACCACAACTGCACCTGCTACGCAAAGGCAAAACAAAAGCCCGTGCCATAAAAAAGCCCTTGTGGGCTTTTCCGCACAAAAACCACTTGCCGCGTTGCCTCTTTTGCGGTAACACAAGGCGGTTGCGCCTTAAGTGGGGTGGTTAGCTCAGCGGTAGAGCATTACATTCACATTGTAGGGGTCATAGGTTCAAATCCTATACCGCCCACCATTTTAGCCAACTTATCCCTTGGAGGGATACCGAAGCGGCCAAACGGGACTGACTGTAAATCAGTTGTCATTGACTTCGTAGGTTCGAATCCTACTCCCTCCACCATTTTAGACTCCTACTCCCACTCCAAGCGCTCTAAATTTAGTTTAAATAATTTGCAGCTTAACAATTTAAAGTTCATCTAGCCTTTTATATCTCTTTGCTTTAGACTATTTCGAGCACAGGTTGCTATGTATACAATCGCATTACAGGAGTAACATAATATGAATCCAAAGACATATTCTGCTGTTGCTATAGCTAACTTCTTTGTTAGGAAAGGCCTAGATGAGGGTAGGCCTGTTACGCCTATGAAAGTGCAAAAGTTAGTTTATATAGCTCATGGCTTTACGCTAGCCTTAACAGATGGAAATACCCCGCTTATTCAAGAAGAAGTTGGTGCATGGCCATTTGGACCTGTGGTGGCATCTGTTTACAAAAAGTTTCTTGATTTTGATAAAAATAACATAACCTCTTTAGCTAAAGATGTATCTGGGCAAGATATATTGGTTGATGAGGCCGATTTAGATACCAACGCTATTTTGAATAGAATTTGGGAGGTGTACGGAAAGTTTGGTGCGGTTCAATTATCCAATTTAACCCATCAAGAAGATTCCCCGTGGTTCCAAACTTATCAGGAGGGTACGTCTCGGGTTATTAGTCAGGAGCTAATTACAAAATATTATAAAAAAGCTCTTTCTAATGGCTAAAGATGATACAGCTCAAATAAATAATCTAATTCCTGACGTATTGCTGTTAGCGACAGATAGTCAGGAAGATAGTTATACTCTTAAGGAAGAGAAATTTATTGCCGCGGTCAGCAATGATCCAATTAAGTTTGATACGGAAAAACTTGAATTAGAAGTTGATGGCTTGCGTGAAAGACTAAAGGATCAAAAACAAGATTTAGAGTTAAAAAGAGACTTGTATAAAAATATACAAAAAATAACAAGAGGATGGCTTTTTTTTATTGCCGCAATCATTTGCTTAAACGCCATTACATTAACCATCACTGAAGAAATGCTATGGCCTGCGTATATTCCGCTTTTATCATTTCACATATCAGATAGTGTTATGATCGCAATTGTTGGAACGACAACAGCAACAATACTAGGTTTGTATTACGTTGTTGCTAATTACTTATTTCCTAAAAATGGGAAAAAATCATGAGGAATGTTAAAAGTATTAAAAATCCCGAGGTAACGGAACCTTCCAAATTTTCAAAAGCTCTCGCTAATGGTGAAGAAATGTACGGGGAAGAGAGAGCCAAAAGAGAACAGATCGAGAATGCTTACAGCGTTCTTAGTAAAGAATTAATAAAATCTAAAAATTTACAAAGTTTATTCGGTATGGCTTGCTTAAGTCTTGTCGCTTTCATCGTGCTGAGAAAATAATTTCGCAAGTTTTTTTGTGGAGACCTGTTTAACCCCATCAGCCTTCTTTACTCTCTGCTCTTGTTGAGGTATACAGCCATCACCCCAAACATTTTACAGGAAAAACCCCATGACCAAAAAAGTCAAAAAGCCAAAAAAGCCCGCCCACCGCAGCCCCTTGGCTGCCAGCTTGGCGCAGGGCCAGTACCGCTATAAGGTAGAGCTCAATGGCAAAAAGAAGGCCGCGTTGAAGCAACGCCGAGAGAAGATTCGCCCCGCAAACCTGCGGGGCGATGATGTTTTGACAGCCGCCGTTCTTTAAAGTATACGTTTTAAACTTTCCATCTTTTCTCGGAGATACACCATGTTTCTCTATACCATCACCCTCACGGCGCACCACAATTTTGCAGGCAATGTGGTGGGGGTGTTGCAGCAGCTGCTGGCCGATACCCTGCAGGTGCATGCGCACACGCCACTTCATCACCGTAAGTTGGTGCATTCCAGCCTCATCACGGTCGATGCAATCCTTGGTCTCAAGGAAACGTTTATCGACCATGTGCGGCAAGAATTGGCACCAGCGCACCCTAAAGTTGAGCGTGGCGCTATGGCACGCACGGTTGCGCAAACCCTTGCCGCATTGCGAGAGCATGAGCACCGCCCGGAATTTCGGCATGAAATTGATATTCTGCCCCAACGGGGGGAATATTGGTTGCCAGAAATTTCAGTGTCGTTGCTGTCCAATCATCCGCAACAGGCACAGGCTACCTTTGCCCACTGGCAAGCCTTGCCCCACAACCAACACGCCTAACCCAAAGGCCGCCCCATGCAAAAGGGGGCGGCCTTTGGCTTTGACAACAGACGAGCAATCAAGGTATACGTTACGTATCTTCCTTCCGTTTAATGGAGAAAACCATGACACCTCTGAAGTGGCTGTATCTGAACAGTTTTGTTACAGGCTGCCTGGCGTCCATCTGGCAAGTGCCCTATATTCACGGCCAGTTGCTGTTTGTTACAACCTACGCT
>JBAQUW010000037.1:0-1598 GCA_049297755.1 Alphaproteobacteria bacterium | reverse complement strand
AATCTACATCACTACAGGAATATCCACCACCAACGGTGTGTGGCCTGTGTGTTGTAAAAACGTGAGCAAATCGGCTGGCGCCATGGCGGTGCTCATGTCGTTGCGCAGGGGGTGGGCGTTGAACAGTTCGTGCGCGAAAATACGTTTATCCAACACCACCGTCACGGCATGAGCCGTATCGTTGATAACAGCAAAAGGCGTGACAGAGCCGGGAGTTACCCCCAAATGTTCCATCAACACCTCTGGTTTGCAGAACGAGAAACGCCCCTTTGCGCCCACCAGCGCCTCCAGCACCCGTAAATCTACGCGGATATCATGCAGCACCGTTACCAGCCACAAGCCCGTTTTTTTCTCATCGCGCACAAACAGGTTTTTTACAGAAGCGCCAGCAATCTGCCCACTCACCAGCTCGGCCTCGGCCACCGTAAATACGGGCACATGGGTGTAATGGGTGTAAGCAATACCCCAGTCCTGAAGCATCTGGTAAAAAGACTCCGCCGAATGCACCGCCATACGCCCCCTCAGTTGTACTGTTACAAAAACTACACGCGGGGATATTTTTACTTCATATCCCGTTGCTTATAGCCACTATGCTGCCTATAATCACACAAAACAATAAAAAAAGGCCGCACATGGCATATAAAAAATTTTCCAATTTTGGCTTACAGTCGCGCATTATGCTGGGGGTAATGCTCACCGCTTGTGTGGCAGCCATGGCCACTTACGCCCTGATTCAAATGACTCTGCACGATTGGCTCCCCAAACGCTTCCACGAAAAAATTGAAAGCGACATTCGCCTGCTGGGCGCGGCCGCACCAGAACTGATGTGGAACTTTAATTACGACGATTTACAAACAATTGCCAAACGCGCAGAAGAAGACCCCGAAATTTTATCGGTCACGTTTTACGATACCGACGGGGCACCCTTATGGGAAACAGAAGGCCAAGCGCCACAAGCCTCTCCCACCACCACCCTCATCAAGCAAGACCTGATTTATAAAAATAAAAACTTGGGGCGCATGGAGGTCACCTACTCCACAGAAGTCTTGCAACAACAAATCAACCAATTTGCCCGCACCAGTGCCACTCGTTTGTTGGGCACCATTGTAGGCATTTCTATTTTACTGGTTATTTTCTTACGCATTTTTGCTATCAAACCTTTGGTCAAACTCAACCAAGATATTGACGTCGCTTCTGCCGAAATTGGCCGCGACATTGTGGACTTAGGCGATGTGGTGAAGCTGCAAGGCAACTCCAGCGAAGAAATCTCCCAAGCGGTCAGCGAATCCACCAACAGCCTGCAAGACCTGAACCGCACCACGCAAGACGTGGCCAACCACTTGAAAAACTTGGTAGACCGCACCCAAAACTCCGACCGTATTGTGCAAGACCTTGGCCAGAGCAGCGAGCAAATTCAAAAAATCCTCAAGTCCATTGTCACCATTGCCGACCGGACCAATTTGCTGGCACTCAACGCCGCCATTGAAGCTGCACGCGCAGGCGAAAGTGGCCGTGGCTTTGCTGTAGTGGCCGATGAAGTGAAAAAATTGGCCAGCCAAACTGTTGCTTCCACCGCCGAAGTTGGGCGTATTATCACC
>JBAQUW010000036.1:0-6739 GCA_049297755.1 Alphaproteobacteria bacterium | reverse complement strand
CACCGAATACCAAGTGTGCAAACGCTGCAATTTGCCCGTCAACGCCGCGGCCTTTCGCCGCGCGGGGGAAACGGTGTGCGATGCGTGTGCGGGCATTGTGCCGCACACCAAGCATCAAGCAGAAACCTTAGCCCCGTAAACCAACGCCTTTTGAATGAGGCGGCCCATGTGGTAGGTATTGTAAGGGTCGTGGCCAATCACCTGCATGGCTTCAGTCAGCGGCACCCATTGAATATTCAGCGATTCCTCGCTCAGCACAAAATCATCACGCTCTACCCAAGCATGGAACATGATGTCGTAGTGCGTGTGTTCAGGTTCTAACTTGCCGTTTTTGATGCGTTCAGGAATGCGGTGGGTGTCCACATCCATAATGCTGGGGATAAAGGTAGCGTGGGCAATGCCTGCTTCCTCCTCCAGCTCGCGCCGCGCTACGGCCAGCACATCGGGGTCACCATCGCAATGGCCGCCAAAATTCATCCATAAATTGAGGGATTTGTGGTGGTTTAATAACACTTTGGTGCAGGCTTTATCAGTCACCCACACACTGCCGGTCACATGGCCTTTCAGCAATTCGCGCTTGAAGCAATCGGGTTCGGCCTCCACAAAGGCCACGGTTGCGGCCAAATGCGCCGCCTCTTGCGTGTTCCATGGCGTGTGGGCTTGTAACAATTGCAACAAAGGCTGGCGGTGGGGCATTGCATACGTTCCTGATTTCTGTTAGAACAGCACTGTAATGCACCTCAACTTTTGGAACAAGGAACATCCACATGTATGAGTTCGCGCTTTGGTTGTTTTCTGTGTATGCCTTGGGGGTTGTTCTGATTCTTGCAGGGCTGATATTTTTTGCTTGGCCCTACAACGTATTGCTCGGCCTTCCTGGAGTGGCCATTGTTGGCTTTACTCTTTTTATCTATATCAAAACCTAATGAGAGCACCTCAGGTCGCCTTAACGTTTTGACACAAGGAGAATGCCCATGGATTCACAGGCTCTTCCCAACATTGCAGGCTTACTCTTTGCCGCTTTGGCTGGTTTTATCTTTGCACTTTTTGCTTTTGCCAAAGTGTATTTTGGTATCCACCATATATTGGTTACTTTTTTGGGTGCAGCTGGTCTGGTATCTTTGACTAGCGCTTGCATCTTCGTTGCTTATGGCAATAGCAACACAACAGATCGGTTATTTGTAGGCTTTGTAGCTTTGGGTGTAGGCTGCGCAATAGCAGGATTTACATTCCAAGCACTTGCCCAATAACTCCACCCTCCCTTATTGGGAGGGTATTTTTATATGGCGTTACTCACTCTGGCTCAACGTACCACCCACACGTATCGGCCAAATGCCATTACACAGGCCTTTGCGCTCGCCGTTTTCTTCAATTTCCACCAACACGCCGCACAAGGTGGGTTCGCCACCGGCGGGTTGCATGGGGAACTTACCGCCGCGCTCAAAGCGTTTCATGACACCACTAAAGTCCATGCCAATGCTGCTTTCGTAAATGCCGCACATGCCTGCATCGGTCTGGAAACCCGTGCCTTTGGGTAAAATGCGCGTATCAGCAGTGGGGATATGCGTGTGCGTGCCTACCACCAAGCTGGCCTGACCATCCCAAATGTGGCCCATGGCCGCCATTTCGCTGGTGGCTTCTTTGTGCATGTCTACAATCAGGGCGTCGTACTGCACGCCGAGCAAATTTTCCTTTTGGTGTTTGCGCACGTATTGGAACGGGCAGTCCAAGCTATCGCGCATAAACACGCGGCCCATAATGTTGAGCACACCAATTTTTTTGCCAGCAATTTCATATACATGGAAACCCTTGCCCACGGTGCCCGCAGGGTAGTTGACGGGGCGTACCAAACGCACTTCTTGCGTCAAAATTTCCTCGGCATCTTTTTGGTCGAAGGTATGGTCGCCCAGCGTAATAATATCGACGCCCAAAGGGAAAATATCGTTCATCGAGGTGCGGTGAATACCAAAGCCGCCCGCGCTGTTTTCGCCATTGGCGATCACGGCGGTTACGCCAAATTTTTCCCGCAAGCGGGGCAAGTGAGCGGCCAGCACATCGCGGCCTGGTTTGGCAAAAATATCGCCCAGAAAGAGAATACGGAATGTCATGGCGCCCTTATAGCCTATTTTTCAGGCAAAGGGAAAAACTTTTCAGCAGGTTAGGCACATAAAAAGGCCCCCTTTTGCAGGGGGCTATTATTAGAACTTTCCTTGATGCTCACTCACAGAGGATTTTCCATGACGCTTACTGACAGCGTCCATCAAACCAAAACCCGCCATTCCAAACAGCATGAAGGGAAGCAGGGCATCAGGCTTAGGCTGCTCCATGAAACTGAAGAAAATTATCCATGCCAACGCCAAAAAATACAGCACAAGAGGAGAATAACGCGGCAAAGGGTTAGCAGGATGCTTGCCCAATTGATACGACAGCGCATAAACGCCCATAGACGACAAAAACATTGTTACATACAGCTCAAGTTCCATAGCAGTTCTCCTTAAAAAGGTTGAAGATTGGCAGAGCCTCTTTAGTATACCAAACAAACCCACCCGTCAAGGTTTATCGGCGCGTAGGTTTGTTCTCGCAATAAAAAACAGTGGCTTTGCGCAGGGTCAAGCCGCCACGTTCGGCGTTTAAATTGGCCACTTCGCGGCAGGGGGCAAAGCGGTTGGAGATGACATCGGTCATGAGGCCCAGTTCAGTCACATACAGCAGGGGCTTGCCCGTTAAATCGGGCCATGCCCAATAGTCATACTGGTTATCGCGCCGCCAACCTGGGTTCAGGTACAGCACTTCGGGCTGGCTGGGGGTGTGGAAAGCAAGGCCAGAAGCCGTTTGATAACGGGTGGTGATAACGACAGCTTCGGGGTATTTTTCAAGCGACGTTTGCAGTTGGTTGCCCAACTCGCGCCAGCCCAGCATGGTTTTGGTGGGGTCGCGCTTAATGGGCAGCTCTATACCTATTTGGCGCAGCAAAAAGGTATCGTGCATAATCACCACCAACAGCATGTTGATGGCCAAGCCCACTGCCACCACCGCACGGTGCCATGGCTTGGTGGTAGGGAGAATCACCGCCAACAGCAACAACCCTGTGGCCATGCCCAATACTGGCCAGTTGGCTTGCACTTTGCCTAAAAAACTCATGGTGAGAAAGCCAATAAACACGGGCGCACTAAACCACCACAGCAAGCTGCAACGCCGCCCTGCCACAAACCACGCCAACACCATGCCGGCAAAGGTGAGGGGGCCAATCACCACCGCTTGGTTCACCACAAAATCGGTGAAACTTTTCCAACCTTGCCAGCGCTCATCGCTATCGGCTTGGTCTTGCAGGTGGTGGAACATCGGCCAATCGTGTGCCCAGTTCCAATACAACACCGGCGCTTGGCAGGCCAAGGCCACCAACCCTGCCACCCAAAAATGCGGGCGGAGCAACCAGCGTGGGTGGTTAAAGTATAAAAAACCAAACGCTAAGGGGAAGAACAAGGCCACTGAGGGTTTGGCCAAACCTGCCACGCCAATCACCACACCCAGCGTTAACCAATCGCGCAGCTCGCCGCCTTCTTCCACTTCAATTTTGCTCAGGAGATAGAGGCCTACCAACCACAACGTGACACTGGGCACATCGGGGGTCATCAACAGCCCACCCGCCGCCAGCAAGGGGGTGCAAGTGGTGAGCACAAACGCCCACAATGCCGCCTTGCGCCCCACCATATTGCGCACAATGCCGTAGGCCAACCATGGAATCACCGCCAACGCCAAAATAGGGAAGAACCGCACGCCCACATAGCCATCGCCAAATACACTGGTGGTCAGGGCAATCAGCCACGCCACAAGGGGCGGTTTGGTGGCATAACTCCAGTCGAGATGGCGGCTCCAATCCCAATACTGGGCTTCATCGGGCGAAAGATCCAGCTGGCCAATATGCACATACACCAGCCGCGCCAGCAGTAAAAAAAGCGTTGTCCACAGCATTGCTTGCTGGGTGCGCGTGCGCATTTCTGGTATGTTAAACCCCATGAACATCAGTGTAACCACATTCGGCCGCGCCGCCAAGCCTTTTGCACAGGCTTTTTTGAGTAAACAAGTCGGAATTATTTTAGGTATCTCCCTGCTCCTCTCTCTTCCTCTCTGGCTGTGGGGCGGCGATGTGGCGCTGGCCCACGCCGTGTATAACCCCCACAGCAGCTGGGCATGGGCCATGCGGCAATATAGCAATATGCCGGGGGCGGTTGTCACGGTGCTGATGCTGTTGGTGCTGCTTATTCCCACCCTCTACCGCCGCCCTGCGTGGCGCAGGCTGGCCGTGGTGTGGCTGGCGGCGGCCATTATTGGCGGAGGGCTCATCAACCAAGTGCTGGTGAACGAAACTGTGCAGAGGCCACGCCCGCGGGATTTTGTGCTATTGGAACAACCTGCCGCCGTGAACATAACAGAACTCAGCGGCAACTCCTTCCCCAGCGGGCACGCCACCTTAGGCTTTATGTTTGCTGTGCCATTTTTTGTGTGGTGGCCACGGCGCAAAAAAGCGGCTTTGGCCGCCTTGGTGGCAGGCCTTGCGGCAGGGGGCATCATCGGCTATGCCCGCATGGTGCTGGGGGCGCATTTTGCAAGTGATATATTGTGGGCAGGCACCATTGTAGCCGTCACAGCCAGCATGACCGCCCACTTATTTACCGAGCAGTCTCGCTTCTCCCCCCTGTGGATTTACGCTGCCCTGCTGGTGGCCGCGCTAGGGGTGGTGTTGGGCAATAGTTTTAAGGTAACCCTTGTTTGGCAGCAACCTTATGCGGCTGTTGATATTCCGCTGTGTGCCCCTGCCCTACCCCTTGCTCCAAATCAACCATTCACCCTTACCTTACAAGGATTTGGCGCACCGCTTTCCTACCTAAGCCTCTACGAAACCCATGGCGTGGTGAAGTTATGGCGGTGGAGCGGGGTGTATCATTCGCTTAAGTGCACCATCGCCCCTCTCGCGCCATAAAAAAATCCGCCCCCTAATGGGGGCGGATTGCCGGTTATGACGTTTTTTTCGCCAACAAATGCGGAGAGCGCCTGATGAAAATGTCAGACACAATGAGTGGCATTGAAAATAAAGACCAGATATCGAACAATGTTATTTTATAAGCTAAGGACAACCAGCCTTGCTGCTGTCCGTACATACCCAACGCAATCATCACCAGGGCAAAAATAACGTAAAGCCATGTAAGCCAATGGGCAGATAAGCCTTTGGCCAGCCGCCATTTAGCTAAAATAAAGCCAAGCCATGCATTCAGCAAAGCAATGGGAATAGCAATGAGCATAGTAATGAGCAGAAGCCAAAACGTTTGCATAGCAGCAACTCCGTGTAAAAGTGCAGGTTTGACCAAGTCAGGTAAATGCTATAGCAAATTTCAATTCCGTTGCAAAGCCAGTTCTTATAAAAAACCCTTGACGCCCCCGCAAAAACCCGCTAAACACCCACGAAACCATTGATTGAAGGACACAGGCTATGAGCAAACAGTGCGATATTACCGGCAAAAAATTGATGAGCGGGCACAACGTGTCCCACTCTATGCGTCACACCAAGCGCCGCTTTAACCCCAACTTACACCAAAAAACCTTGCACAGCGCCCTGCTGGGCCATGGCGTAAGCTTGCGTTTGTGCAGCACTGCCCTGCGCACCATTGACAAATACAATGGCTTGGACGGCTTTATGCTGGGCTGGAAGCCCCGCAAAACGGAAACTTTTAGCCGCACCGCCTTGCGTATTCGCAAAGCCATTTTGGCCCGCGCTGAAGCGACCAAAGCCACGGCCTAAGCCTGCCTTGAACAAAAGACCGCCATGGGCGGTTTTTTGTTGCACTAAAACCGCAGGGCATGCAGGGGAAGTGGCCACACCCCTCGCCCTTGGGCATTGTCTGTTTTAATCTGTAGGTATGAAAGCCTATGTATTTGCCCTGCTGGCCCTTCCCGCCCTTGCCGTTGCGGCAGAAGAAGCAGCACTTGAGTTCAGCGTGAAGCTCGGCAGCTACCAATACACCGAAAACCCCAATTTTATGAGCCTCGACAGCCTGCCTGCTTACGGCCTTGGTGGCGCTTATACCATTCCGCTCGATGCCCACCAACGCCTGCGGTTTGAAGGCACTTACACCCAAGCCAAAGCCGATTATAAATCGAGCCAAGGCGCCACCAAGGACAACAGCAACCGATACATAGACCTGCGCGCCTTTTACGCCCGCCACTTTGACTACGGCAGCATGGATATTACCCCCCGCGTTGGCCTAGGGTACCGCTTTTTGCGCAACGTGTTGGCCGATATTCCCAGTGTAGCCACAGGTTACGCGCGAGAGTCTACCTACCTCTACCTGCCTGTGGGCGTGGAAGTACGCACCCCTACAGGCTTTTATGCCGATGCTGAATATGGCTATTTGCTGAAAGGCCGCCAAGTCAGCGCCCTATCGCCCGATTTGGAAAATGAACAAGACACGGGCAGCCATATTCGCCTGAGTGCCGGCTACGAAACCGATATTTATAAAATTGGCCCGTATGTGGATTTTTGGCGGATTGAGCAATCATCAACCGACTGCGCGGGCAGCACCTGCGGCTACGAGCCCAAAAACTTCACCCGCGAATTTGGCGTGCAGCTGACCCTGAAAATTGACACCCTGTGGCACGGCATGGGTACACCTGCCCGCAACCATCAACCCTTGGCTATTAGCCAGCCTTACACCGTAGTCCCCCGTGGCGACTACCCCTACCT
>JBAQUW010000035.1:0-2075 GCA_049297755.1 Alphaproteobacteria bacterium | reverse complement strand
CCACCGTGTCGGCGCCGTTCGCCAGCGCGAGGCTGGCGATGGTGGCGGCGTCGCCGCGAGCAGTGGCGCGGCGGGCGTGGGCGGCGGCGTTGAAAACGTTATTCATGGTGTTTCCCCCAGCTTTTGGCTGGGGCCTCTATTGTGGGGCGGTTGCCCCGTTGCGGTAATACTGTTATGGGGCGGAAAGATGGTTTTGCAAGGGGGGGATAAAAAAATTGACAGGAATTTTTTTTATAGTATACATGTAAAATCAGAGCTCAGCTCACCCGTACCCCACGGCTTTGGGGTTGGAGAAACATCATGACCGCTTTCCCTACAATGACTGAAGCTGAAATTGCAGCCAAGGCGGAACGCCTTGCAGATGCCATATTTGCTGACGCAACGCCTGAAAAGCGATTGCTGGGGGTGAGTATGCTCCCTACGGCGGATGGGGGCAGCATTTCGGTATCGGCTATGCGGGGTGCGCTGGGGCTGATTCCCGCTATGGCGCAAATCATCGTGAACGATGAACAAGGGGAGCATTTGGCTGCTTTGTCTGTTCCAGCCTTCCGCGCCTTTTTGGCCCATGGCCAAGCCTTGTTGGCGCTGCTGGAAGAAGATGCTGCGGCGGCCGACAAAGCCGAGTAAGCTGCACCTCAAACTTGAAAAACCAAAGCCCGCCATTGGCGGGCTTTGGGCGTTTTGCAGGCTTAGCGTTTGCCCAAGGGGGTGTAAGGGCGGCGGGGGCTGCCAGCGTAAAGTTGGCGCGGGCGGCCAATTTTTTGAGTGGGTTCGCCAATCATCTCGTTCCAGTGGGCAATCCACCCCACCGTGCGCGAGAGGGCAAAAATGCAGGTGAACATGTTGGTGGGAATGCCAATGGCGCGGAGGATAATGCCGCTGTAGAAGTCCACATTCGGGTACAATTTGCGCTCGATAAAGTAGGGGTCGGAGAGGGCGATGCGCTCCAGCTCCATGGCAATATCGAGGGCAGGGTCTTTCACATTCAGCTCTTTCAGCACGGCGTGGCAGCTTTCGCGCATTATTTTGGCGCGGGGGTCGAAGTTTTTATACACGCGGTGGCCAAAACCCATCAGCTTGGTGGTGCTGAGTTTGTCCTTCACTTGTTCAATATAGGCGGGGATATTTTTCACATCGCCAATTTCTTCCAGCATATCCAGCACAGCTTCGTTAGCACCGCCGTGGGCAGGGCCCCACAGGCTGGCTACCCCTGCGGCAATGCAGGCAAAGGGGTTGGCGCCGCTGCTGCCCGCCAAGCGCACGGTGCTGGTGCTGGCGTTTTGTTCGTGGTCGGCGTGCAATACAAAAATTTTATCCATGGCTTGTTCCACCACGGGGTTCACATAATAGTCTTCGGTGGGCACCGCAAACATCATGCGCAGAAAGTTGCCCGGATAGCTGAGCGCATTATCGGGGTACATAAAGGGTTGGCCAATGCTGTATTTGTAGGCCATGGCGACCAAGGTGGGGATTTTGGCAATGAGGCGGTAGGCGCTGATTTCGCGGTGGCGGGGATTATTGATATCGAGGCTATCGTGGTAGAACGAGGCCAAGGCGCCAACCACGCCGCAGAGAATAGACATGGGGTGGGCATCGGTGCGGAAACCGTGGTAGAACGTGTGCAGTTGCTCGTGCACCATGGTGTGGTGGGTAATTTCGTCTTCAAATTTTTCCAATTCGGCACGGGTGGGCAGGTTGCCAAACAGCAGCAGGTAGCAGGTTTCTAAATAATTGCTGTGGGCAGCCAATTCCTCAATGGGGTAGCCGCGATACATCAGCTCGCCCTTATCGCCATCGATATAGGTGATGCTGGAGGTGCAGCTGGCGGTGGACATAAAGCCTGGGTCATACGTAAACACGCCTTCGTCGGCGTAGAGTTTGCGCACATCCAGCACATCGGGCCCCACAGTGCCTTTAATAAGGGGCAAGGTAATGGTGCGGGTGGGGCCGCTAGGGGTTGCCGCTGTGGAATTGGTGCTGACAACAGCAGGTTTTTGGGCGGGTTTGGCGGCCATGGGAAGGGGCTTTCTTGTTGTTTTTTAAACTTGTTGCGTTGCAGTATAAAGGGTGGAGGG
>JBAQUW010000034.1:0-3711 GCA_049297755.1 Alphaproteobacteria bacterium | reverse complement strand
CGCCACCACCACCAAGGTAGGCGTTTGAATGTTTTTGAGAGCAATATGTTGGCCAGCCACTTGCCATGCTCCAAGCTGGGTCTGGTTATCACGGTGCCAGTCCAGCAACAAGGTTTTGGCTATCGCGGGCTCAAGCGGCACGCCATCGGCCAGCCAATCTTCCAACGCCGCCAAGCGGTTGAGGATTTTGGGGTCTTGCTCTGTGGCAAACGCTTGCATGCGGCGGATTGCCCCCCACGGCTCTTGCAATACAAAGGGCGCTTGCACCATATCGGGCGGAATGAGGGGGGCGTTGGCCAGCATCATCTCCAACGGCATCACATTGTTTTTTAAAGCCGTATGCGTGGGCGTTGCGGCAAAATCCCACGGGGTTGCGGCCAACACCAAGCCTTTCACTTGTGTTGGCGCAAGCTGTGCCGCCGCCAAGGCCAACAACCCGCCCATGCAATAGCCCAGCAGAATAGGTGGCGCTGGCATTTCTGCCAGTGCAGGTAACAAGCATTGTACAATCAAACTTTCCACCGTGTGGCTGGCCTCGTTGACGGTAGGAATCCCCCAATCGAGCACATACACGGCATAACCTTGTTTCACCAAAAACTGCACAAGGCTACACTCAGGCGTCAGGTCAAATATGGCTGAGGTATTGATGACCGAGGGCACCAATAACACAGGTTGCCCCCCTTTACCACTTGGCCCACCCGCATGGAGCAACCGCACCCGCCCCCAATTTTTTACCAACGTATAATCTTCCTCCGCCCGTGGGCGATGGTAGGGGTGGGCGTGGTAGGCGGCAACCCCTTGCAAAAATTGCGCGGTATCGGCGGGGGTTGCTTGCAGGTTTTTCAGCGCCTCTTGCCATGGGGCGAGCATCGTCATCTGCTGTGGCGGCAGGGCATTCAGCCACTGCCCTACCCCTTGTCCATGCTGCAACAGCGCAAAATACAGCCCCAAGGGGCGCGGGCCAGTACGTGTGCTATCTGAAGCGGTAAACATGCAACCACTCTATACCCTTGCCGCCCTTTGCAAAAGGGGGTAAAGTCAGGGCAACAAATTCAACAAAAAGCATCGGAACCCACCCCATGGCCGAACCCGTTATCATCAAAAAGTACGCCAACCGCCGCCTGTATAACACCGAAACCAGCACTTATATTACGCTGGAAGAACTGGGGCACTTGGTGCGCGAAAACCGTGATTTTGAAGTGGTAGACGCCAAAACGGGCGAAGATTTAACCCGCAGCGTGCTGGCCCAAATTTTGTTTGAGGAAGAAGCCAAGGGGGCGGCTATGTTGCCCGTGCGCTTTCTGCGCCAACTGATTAGCTACTACGACAACAACATGCAAACCGTGATGCCTCATTATTTAGAGATGGTGATGGATGTGTTCATGAAAAACCAGCAAACCATACAAGAGCGCACCAACGGCATGTTGGGTACGTTTTCGCCGTTTGCCAGCATGCAAAACGTGCAAGAAATGCAGCGCCGCAATATGGAAAACTTTCAGAACATGATGGGCATGTTCAACCCCTTTTTCCAACAACAAAAACCAGCCGCGCCAACCCCAGCGGCAGACGATAAAGACGCGGTGATTGCGGCCCTGAAACAACAATTGGCGGAATTACAAGAAAAAGCCAAACGCAAATAGCTTACGCAAAAAAGCCGCCCCAAGGGGCGGCTTCTGTTTAGCGTTTGGGCGCAGGCTTGCGTGGCACCCGCCGTTTGGCAATACTGCCCGACGTGCGGGCCGCCAAGGTATCCAGCGGGCGCATTGCCAGTAGCGCAGGGTTAATGCCACGCTGCATGGCCAATTTGTGCGCCACTGGGCGGGGCGAAAGCTTCGGCGGCGGGGCAGCAGGGGCATCGCCCGCTTCCGCCTCGTCTTCCTCCACCTCGCCACGTTGGGCCCGTTCAAAGGCTTCTTTGGCGCCTGGCGGCAATACGGTGACACGCACGGTAATGTACTCGTCAATATTGAGCGTATAGCCCGTGTAAACCCCATTTTTGGTGGTGATAGTAATGTCCAACCCCTTGGTAGAGGTGGTGTTGTACACGTTATACGGGGTGATATGGTACGTTTGACCATACCCCACCATAATCGCCATATAGTCTTCGCTCACCTCTGGCGTATCGGGGTGAGAGACGTGAGTGACCGACAAATCAGGGTGCTCGTTCAAGTCATAGTCCACATGCACCACCATATTGGCTGAGGCCAAAGCAGTGTTTGCACGCACCGCATGGCTAAAGGGGGTAAAGCTCGCTGTCATGTTGATTCTCCAAGAAAGAGCAAAAACGGGCTGATGGTGCTTGTTCTGTAGTCTATTTTCAGTCAGTATGCAATATGTAAGTGTAAGGGAGTTCCATGAAAAACGTCACCATTTATTCCACCAGCTATTGCCCCTATTGTGTGAGGGCCAAGCAATTATTTACCCAACTGGGTCACCCGTTTGAAGAAATTGACGTGACCGAAGACCAAGCCAAACGTGCGTGGCTCGAACAAACCACGGGCCGCCGCACCGTGCCCCAAATTTTTATTGGCGAGGAACATGTGGGCGGCTGCGACGATGTGTACGCCCTGCACAAAGCGGGTCAATTGGTGAGTAAGCTGGGGCGTTAACGTCTTTTTTGCTGCCTTTTCTGCTTGGCAAAATGCCCAAACACGGCTAACTTAAGGGCATGACAAAAAAAGCCCCAGCCTTCTCTCTCGCCAATGTGAAACGCGTACTCATTAAGCTTTCGGGCGAGCGTTTGGGCGGCGACGATGGCGAAATTTTAGACGTAAAGCAAATAGACCTGTTGGCGGAAGAAATGATGCTGCTGGTGAAAAGCGGCTACCAAGTGGCTGTGGTGCTGGGCGGCGGCAATATTCTGCGGGGTAAGGAAGCAGCCGCAGCTGGCATTGAAGAAGCCCAAGCCCACCACATGGGCATGTTGGCCACTGTTATCAATGCCTTGGCCCTGCAAAGCGTGCTGGAGAAAAAAGGCCAACAAACCCGCGTGATGACCAGTATGCCCATGGAAAATTTTGCCGAGCCGTACATACGCCGCCGCGCTGTGCGCCACATGGAAAAAGGCCGCGTGATTGTGTTTGGCGGCGGCACGGGCAACCCCTTCTTCACCACCGATACGGCAGGCGCCCTCCGCGCTATTGAAATTGGCGCAGATTTGCTGGTGAAAGCCACCAAAGTAGACGGCATTTACACCAGCGACCCGAAACGCGACCCGAACGCCCAGCATATCCCCGAAATTACCTACAAAAGCGTGTTGGTGGAAGATTTGCAGGTGATGGACGGTTCAGCCATCTCGCTCTGCCGCGAACACAAACTGCCGCTCATGGTGTGCAACGTCAGCGGCAATGGCAGCGTGCTGCAAGCCATGCAAGGCAAGGCCAAACGCACCATTGTGCATGCCTAACACTTTTTTTTCACAACCTCTTGACACAGGTATACAAAATCTATAGAACGCCCCAGCCCGCCTGAAGAGGCAAGGCGCACCTACGTGTTTCAACCCCTTTGTGGAGACTGCTATGAACGTTGTGATGACGGAAAAGAACACTGTCACTGCACCGCTTTCGGCCCTGAAGCCGAGCGATTGCTTTCGCTTCGCCCACGATATCCTCGCCCAGCAGGGCAAGGAAGGCGCTGTGGCCCCGCTGTATGCGGTGATGAACGACCCCACCCGTGCCAAGGACGGACGCGTGGCGGTGCTGAATCTCGGAG
>JBAQUW010000033.1:0-8265 GCA_049297755.1 Alphaproteobacteria bacterium | reverse complement strand
CCCTCACCTACAGCTTCATTCCCCAGCCCCACGCCCTGCATTTTGCGGCGGCAGAAACCTTGCTGGAATTGGACAACCCGCTGGACGCCAGCACCATGACCACCATGCGCCCCAGCTTGTTGCCGGGTTTGCTGGCCGCCTGCGCTGCCAACATGCACAACAACCGCCCCGCCGAACGCTTGGCGGAAGTCGGCACCATTTTCAGCAAAACGGCCGAAGGTAGCCACGAGCAACCGCAAGCCGCCGCTGTGTTGGCCAACGTGGGCAACCGCCACTGGCAAGGTATGGAAAAGGTCGACGCCTTCACCGCCAAAGCCATGACCTTGCAGGTACTGGAAAGCATGGGCGTCGCCCTCACGGGCCTCACCGTCAAAGCCCCTGCCAGCGCCACGTTCCATCCGGGGCAAAGCGGCCAAATTGTGCAGGGCATGACCGTGTTGGCCGAGTTCGGCATGGTGCACCCCAGCACCTTGAAACTGTTCGACCTTAAAGTGCCTGCCGCCGCATTGACCGTGGATATTGCCGCCGTGCATGGCCTCAAGCTGCGCGACAAACCTTTCACCGTCAGCACCTACCAACCCGTGGCGCGCGACTTGGCGTTTGTGTTGCCCGAACATATTCTGGCGCAAGACGTGGTCAAAACCATTCTCAACGCCACCAAACCGCTGGCCAAAGCGGCTGAAGTGTTCGATGTGTATCAGGGTAAAGGTATCCCCGAGGGCAAAAAATCCCTCGCCATCGCCCTCACCCTGCAAGCCGACGACCGCACGCTGGCCGATGCCGACATCACCGACGCCATGGACAAAGCCATCGCCGCCGTCGCCAAATATTATGGGGGCGAATTGCGTGCTTAAGCGCATCTTGCCCCTCCTCCACCGCTACATTTTTGCTGTGTTGCTGGCGTTTGCAGTGGGCCTTATCATCAGCGCATTTGTGCTGGAATACGGCTTCCACGCCAAACCCTGCCTCATGTGCTGGTGGCAACGCTACGCCCATTGGAGCATTGCAGCTTTCGCTGTTTTGGGCATAGCACTCCCTCGCCTGCGCACCTTGCTCCTGTTAGCCATTGCTGCCACGGCTACCGTAGGCTTAGGCATTGCCCTGTGGCAAAGCGGGGCGCAGTTAGGCCTGTGGCAACTCCCCCCTTTCTGCGGCACCTCCACTGCCCCTTTAGCAGAAGCCACCAACCTCCTCGCCACCCTGCAAACCGAAGGCGCCCCACCCGCCTGCAACGGCATGGGCTTCACCATATTTCATGTATCGCTCGCCATGTGGAATATTCCCACCATGGTGTTTGTGATTTTCACCTCTCTCTATGCACTTAAAAAAGGATACTAATCATGCAAGCCAACCCTTACCAAAACTGGACCAGCGAAACCGCCACCTACCCCGCCGTAAACACGGGCACGGTGCCTGAACTGATGTACTTGGCATTGGGGCTGGCAGGTGAAGCGGCCGAAGTGGCCAACAAAGTGAAAAAACTCTACCGCGATGGCGACAGCACGGAACTCCGCGAAGGCGCGAAGCAAGAGCTAGGCGACGTGTTGTGGTACACCGCCCGCATGGCGGCTGCCTTAGGCATTACTTTGGAAGACGTGCTCCAAAACAACCACGATAAACTCATGAGCCGCAAAGCCCGTGGCGTCATCGCTGGCAGCGGCGATAACCGTTAAATGCTGCAACACCCAGCCGCCAGCATTATCCTAATCGGTATGCCAGGTGTCGGCAAAAGCACCATTGGTCAGCTGTTGGCGCAACAGCTCAATGTGCCCTTTTGCGATACCGACGGCTCATTCAAGCCCAAACCAATATAAGCCTTGCGCAGCTCATTGCCACCCAAGGCGCAACAGGTTTTCGGGCGGCAGAAGAACATGCCGTGCTGAGCCTGCCCACCACGCCCCACGTCATCGCCACAGGCGGCAGTGTGGTGTATAGCCCCACCGCCATGGCCCACTTGGCCACGTTGGGCACGCTGGTGTATTTAGAACTCCCCTTGCCAGAATTGCTCAACCGCTTGGGCGATTATACGCAGCGCGGTATCCTCATGCCTCCCACCCAAACCTTGGCCGAGCTTTATGCCGAACGTGTGCCCCTCTACCAACGCTACGCCCACCGCACAGTATCGGCCCACGGCTCCCCTGCCGCCATTTGCGCCACGCTTTCCTCTCTCGTTACTGCCTAAAAACACACAAAGGCCGCCATGTTTCCATGGCGGCCTTTGGTTATTCTTGTGGGGTTTTGACACCCAACGGGCGCGGAACTGTCGCATCGTGCACCCACATGCCCCACATAAACAAGGGTTGGTAGATGCGTTGTGGCAGCCTGCACCAGCGCAGCACATTAGCGGTGAACGCCAACACTTGCAACACAGGGTGGCCGATAAGGTTATGTACCGCCCATGCGTGCTTTTGCCACCGCAGCCGTTTGCCTTCCATGGCCGATGGCTTCAACACCATCAACGCCTCAAAAGCAAAAAAGCCCGTAGCAACTGCAACACCATGGGTGTGGTGCAGCACCACCCGCGCGTTTTCCACATCGGAAATATCCACGCGGGTGATGTGCGCCACCGGTATCAACTCCTCACCCGCCTTCAAAAAGGCGGAGATGCTCATGCCGCGTCCTCCAACACATCCAACCGCCCGCCCGTTTTGGCCGAGAGGTCAAAGTTGTCTTCAATGAACGCAATCACGGCTTGTGGGTCCACGTTGCGGTTGAACACGATGTTCGGCCCGTGGTTGTCCAGCATCACGGCAAAAATGCCGTTGCCGTAATCCGTCAGGCCATTCGCCGTATTGGCACCGCATTCGTGGCTGCCGCATTCAAAAGGCCGCTGCTCGCGCACATTGACGCGTGAGCCCGCCTTGGTGGGGCAATGGAAGTGCACAATGCAATCCAACTGCGGAAAGCGGCGGAAAATAATCCGCTGCGATTGCCCGCCAACCGAAGGCTTAGCACCCACAGCCACCACCTCATCATCACCCTTGGCAAACACGCGAATAAGCCCGCGTTCGGCCAAGAAGTTGAAGTTATCGCCGCGCACGCTGGTCAGGAACTCGTCCTCCTGCCCACCCCGCGCCGCAAAGTGGCCTGCCGTTTTGCCGCGGAAAGGCTTGTACGCCCCCCGTGCAATGCAGTGGTTCACCACGTCACGCAAACTGGCTGGCACTTCCGCACCATTCCAATCCACGCGGGGGCCAGCCACCACGGTGCTGCGGGTAAACGTGCCAGCCGAGCGGCTCAGCGCCATCTCCACCAGCGCCGTCAGCGCTTCATCACGGTTGGTGCCATAGTCGTAGAACGCTTCTTCGGGCACCGCAATCAGGTTACGCCGCGTCACCACGTCATTCGCCAGCACCAAGTTGCAGCTGCTTTCCTTGAGCAGACGCATGGCTTGGAACTTTTGCTCGGCTTCCGTCGCACCCGCCGTGGCCTTAAAGCCTACCAGGAACACATCCTTGCGGCCCGTATGGCCCGCCCGAATCCGCCGAATCACCTTCTCGGCCGGCTGCAACACCATAGTGCTTTCGCCAGCACGGCTCTGCAACCGTTCGGCGTGCTTGTGGGGCGCCACATCGCTGATGATGCCCGTAAAGTCCACCAATGCAGGACTGAAGAAGATGATGTGCGTGGCATCTTCCATCACCAGCCTATCCACCAACGCACCCACATGGTCGTTGGTCAGCAGTTGGCTGTTAATGTCACCCTGCGCCGTCAGGTGCAGTTGGCTCAGCTCTCCACGCGCCTGCAACAGAGCATGAATCTGCTTGGCCGTGCCACCCTTGGCATGGGCGCTCAGCCCAAAATGCGCGCGCACCGGGGCAAACGTGCCGCCCCCAATCACATGGTGCATGCGTTTCATTCCATCAGTCATTGCTGTTCTCCTTTCATGAGAAACAGTGGGAAAAAGTGCAGTGTCTCCACAGGGTAAACCCTATGCAGAATGTTTAATGTATACTAAACCTCCACCTTTGTCAAACCACCACAAAAAAGGCGCCAGCTTATGCTGGCGCCAAGTTTTATGCCCTGCGGCGGAAAGGAGGCAAATGCACAGGCAGCAAACGGGTTCTGCCGCGTTTCACAGCCATGTGCTTGGCCATAGCTGCAACCTTTTCAGCAGTTGCCTCAACACGCACAAGCCCTTCCAGCATTTGGCCATACGTCACACTATACGTGACCGTATAACCACATTGTACTGCGGTGGTTTGCAAGTGTTGAAATTCTGGCAACGCCAAAAACTGTGCCACTTCAGCAGCCGTAAACAACTGTTGCCATTGGCCATTGGTATAGTGCCAATCAAACGAGTACGTTGCAGCTTTGGTAAATCTGGGGGTTTGCGCCAGCATATCTACAAATGCTTGCACACCTTTTTGCTGCGCCGTCACTGGTGAGCTGGTCGGAGCAAGCTCCACCGATTTCAGCCCACCATCTGCGGCACGTAACGTGGCACTGCTATACACAAGGCCTTCCAAAGAAGGCACACCTTCATAAAAATCACCCTGCTTGGCCAGCATATCTGTAGCCAATTGGGTCAGGCGGGCACGCACTTGGGCCCATACTTCTTCCGTTGCCATGGTTGTTCTCCGTGTGGCAGGTTCAAACGCTTCAGTGTTTCTTCATAGGCACCGCCCATGCAAGACGCGCAACGTATACCACCAATGCTGCACCGTCAAGCCCACAAAAAAGCCGCCCTCCATCAAGAGGGCGGCACAAGTGAGGCACGTTGGTGCAATGTCGGGTGAGCAAACGCCACCACCCGCGTGGGCTTATCTTGGGCATGGGCTTTATCAATGGCATCTTGCGTGCCGCCCGTACCATTCACCTGAAACGCCAACAGCGCATCAGCCTGCGTCACCACTTGCGTGTTCCTGTCGTAAAGCGTGTGGGTGGTGCACACTGTATGCGCCATTTCAATAAAGCGCGCTGGCGGCACCGCCAACTTAACGGCCACCAATAGTTCCCGCAAGGCTTGGGCTGCAGCAACCGTTATTTTACCTTCCGCCGCCCGCGCATCGTGATGCGCCAAAAAAATCTCCAGCGACGTCGGCAAAATAATTTTGAGCGCAGGGGAGCCACAAGAGTTACAGCTCATCGCTTTCTCTGTAGCCCAAAAATCCACACCCAAGGCACCACCCGTCACAATACCATGGCCATACTTCAACAGAATCTCCGTTGCCGTCACCACCGCATTGTTTACCTCAACCCGCACAGGGTCATTCTCTGGCGCGGTAGAAATGCGCCACGAACCAGAAATAGCTACCCAAATCATAGCGTTACTCCTGTTTAAACGTGTTTCAGATACTTCACCTGATGTATACTATAAAATCCTCTTGTGTGTCAATCCAAAAAGCCGCCCTCCAACTGGAGGGCGGCTTGTTTCAACTTTGTAGCTGGCGCGCTTTCAGCAAGTGCGGCGGCCATGCTTGCAGTGCGGGGTGGCGCACCGCATGGCGCGCCACCTCAAGGCGGGTAAACGCCACCACCTGCGCGTGCCATTCGCCCAAAATCGTTATGGGTTCAGGCTCCACCAGCGCATAACCATACTCCAGCCTTTTGCGTACTTTTAACACGGCGGGGCACGTTTGGTCGGGCATAAATGGCGGCCACAGTGTGCATTTGCCACCAGACAGATAAGCGCCTTCGCTCAGCAGCTGCAAGGTGCCATCGGCCATCAACAGCCACAGCACATCATCGGTGGGGCGCAAGTCCCACACCCGCTCTTGGTCAATGGCTTCATACTGTTTTGCAGGCACCAAGGCACCTGTTTGCAGCAGGTAATACACGGCTTCTTGTTGCGCGGGCGTTAACACATTCACCGCATCATGATATTCAGCATAAACTTCATGGCGCGGCGTATGCGGTGGCGTAACGGGCAACGTCAGTTTGCTGTAATTGTCACTGTCCCACAAGCTGCGGTACACGCTGCGCAACAACCGCGCCGCTTGAATATCCTTAAACTCTGGCTCATAACCAAAAGTGCGCACCACCTCGTCGGGCAAAAAATTCCAACTGGCAGGCCAAGCAGGTTGGTCGGTCATGGCATGTCCTTTTCAGGTTAAAACAACAAAGTGTCTCACGGAGAAACTCTCCACAGAGACAACATAAGTATACCACCATCTTTTGTCTGTCAAATTTTTCTCCTGTCCGATGTTTTTATCCGACATCCGACACCGCTCATCCGATAAAGTTCCCCCACCTCCATATATGTATACTATTTTGGGCAAAATACCGAAAAATACCGCCGCGGAGCCGCTTTTGTACAGAGGGGTTTCCGCATCAATTCAAGCACTTGCTGGATTTGTTCCAAACGGAGCCGAAAGTTTACATCTCCACCCCATGCACACAAAAAAGCCCCCAGTACTGGGGGCTTTTTCAGCTTTCGCTGGGCTTTAATTAAAAGGCCCAACGTGCTTTCACTTGGCCGGTGTGACCGGTCAGGCTGTCGCGGATATCCGCATCGTAGTCAACGCTCAGGTCAATGCCTTCCACGGTGGCGAAAGTCACGCCAGCGCCGAGGTTGAACGATGAACGGTCGGCTTCGATACCTTGGGTATCAAAGGCGGCACCACCAGCTACAAAGCGGCTGTTGGTTTCGCCACGCACGTCGCCTGCACGGTACACGTATTTGGCGCGTACGGCGGGTTTCAGAGTGTTTTCACCCATGGCAATGTCCCATGCCACTTGGCCGCCTAAGCCCAGGTCCAGGGTGCTGATAGCGTCAGCATCCACAACCAGAGCGGCAGGGCCAGTTTCGGTGTACTCATCGTAACCAGCATAGGTGTACTGGGCGCTAGCCAAAGGCGTAATGGTCATGCCTTCCATGGCCATATCTTTGCCCACTTCCAGTTTCAAACCAGCTTGGTAACCATCAAAGTCACCTTTGGTTTTGGCTGAGAAGCCAGACACTTGACGCTCAGATTCAGCACTGTTGTAACCCACGCTCACTTGGCCGTTCACGAAGATGTCGTCCATCAGCATTTTGCTGCCGTAACCGGTCAACATGTAGCTGTCGATGTCGGTTTCAGCATTGTGGCTGGCGTTCGATTCCACGCCGGTCATGGCGTAGCTCAGGGCCAAACCAGTGGTCATGCCTTCAACAACGGTGTCGGTGTCCATACCCACGGCAAAGCCGCCGGTTGAGCTGTCGTAACCTTTGTTGCCATCTTTATCATCTTGCTCGCTCATGTTACCAAAAGCTTGGAGCCACATGTGGTCGCTGCCTACACCATCGCCGGTGGCAATTGCGCTACCGCGCAAGCTGGCCAAACGGTTAGATACTGTGTTACCCGCAGCGGCACCTACGTTGGCACCAGCCATTGCAGCACCAGTGTCCATGGCAGGAGTCAAAGACTCAACCACGGCATCGACGCCAGCATCGGTTGTTTGGGTAGAGAGCAAGCTTTGGATGGTCAAGAGGTCGCCAGTTGAAGACGCGCCCAAGTTGTCCAAAGTTGTTGCAATCGATTTACCAGCGGCAGAAGTTACGTTGCTGCCAGTGCTCTCACGGAAGATGGTGAGTGACACATCGTTATCGCTGTTCACCAAGGTGATGCTGATGCTGTACAAGCCAGAAGTCAAAGTGGTCAGGCTTGGCAGAGTTGAGGTAGAAGCACCATCAGCAATCAGGTAAGAGGTACCAGATGCAATGTAGCCAGCACCTGCACCAATCACGATGGTGGCACTGCTGCCTGCCATAGAGATACCTGCGCCAGTTTCGATAATGCGTGAAGCCGAGGTGGAGCTCACCACGTTAAACACGATTTCCGAACCTGCGGCAGTGTTAAAGTTGGTTGCGGTGAAGCTCACATCGCCACCCAGCTGCAACTTACCGTTGTTGGTAATGGTTGTCAGTGTGTTGGTGGTTTTGCTCACGTTCACAATACCAGTTGTGGCAATGGTCATGGCAGTGGTGTCGTTGGTGATACCGTTCCCACGGATGTTCACCGTACCGTTTGCGGCAATGGTGTTAAACCCGCTGATGGTATCGCTGCTGGTAAAGGTGCTACCGGCCGAGAAGGTCAGTGCATCGGTACCGCCGCTGCTACCAATGGTACCAGTAACAGTTGTGCCGCTGATGGTCACATCATCGTTATCTGCACCCACTTGGATGTTGCCAGTGACTGTACCGCCGCTCAGAACGAGCACGTCAGCATCAGCTGCTGTATCGATGTTGCCAGTAATGGTACCGCCATTCAAACGAATGGTATCAACAGCAGAACCACCAGTGATGTCGCCAGTGATTACACCAGAGGTGCTGATGAGGTTAGC
>JBAQUW010000032.1:0-5368 GCA_049297755.1 Alphaproteobacteria bacterium | reverse complement strand
AGTTTGGTCCCTATCTACCGTGGGTGTAGGAGTATTGAGAGGAGCCAATCCTAGTACGAGAGGACCGGATTGGACATGCCTCTGGTGGACCTGTTGTGGCGCCAGCCGCATCGCAGGGTAGCTATCGCATGGACGAGATAACCGCTGAAAGCATCTAAGCGGGAAACTTTCCTCAAAACCAGTACTCCCTTGAGAGCCGTTGTAGACCACAACGTTGATAGGTCAGGTGTGGAAGTGCCGTAAGGCATGAAGCTGACTGATACTAATTGCTCGATTGGCTTACTATAACGATATGACACTTGCAGAGAGCAGTGCATACCAATGGTAAGGCCGATACACCGCAAGCGCAAGCTTGCAACACAAAGGCAGATAAAGACCCTATAAAACACATGAAAATGCGCGTTAAAACAAGATATTGCATCTAGAAGTTATCACAGCGGTTGAATTTCATATTCTTTCCTGGTGACCATGGCGGAGGTTAAAAACCCGATCCCATTCCGAACTCGGAAGTGAAGCCCTCCTGCGGCGATTATACTGCGTCTCAAGACGTGGGAAAGTAGCGCATTGCCAGGTTAGAATATGAAATTCAGCCGCTGACATCACCTCAGTCAAAGTTTAAAGCCCGCGCAAGCGGGCTTTTTTGTGTTTGAGTACTTCGGAGTACAACACATGCCCGTTTTATTCGATTGGTCTGGCAGCATGTACCCTAATGGGCCGCTTCCCCCCAATTTCGAGAATAAGCATGCTTACGGCGAGAATGTCGTCAATGGCGTGCTCAACCTGCAGCGGAATTCAGGCTTTCAGGCCGATGTGCCCCCGCAATGCCCAGGGGTCGTGCTCGTTCACATGACGCATGCCCTGCTCGGCGAGCAACCGCTCGATCCCTCCAAGCAGCTGCAAAACACCCTCAAGGATTTCTTGCTGGTGACCACGCAGATGAAGGTCGTCACGGTGGGCGATGGCACCTTTGCCATTTTTGCCCGCAATGCCAACGACTGGGAAAAGCTGATTCTGGCTTACCAGTTTTTTGGCACCCTGCGCACCTTCTACGTCTCATTGCTGCGCAAGCGGCAAGACGCCTAAGGCTCCCCCGAGAAAGCCCGCGCAAGCGGGCTTTTTTGTAGTCAAAATCCGTTAACCCAAAACGCCGTCATTCCCGCGAAGGCGGTAATCCATTCATCCTTTGTGTTTTGTAGCCAATCCCGTACAAGTGTTTACAGGATTGGCTATATGCACCATGCGCTATACTTATTCCCTAACGATAAATGGATGCCAGCTGGAGCTGGCAAGACACAGTTTTATTTAAAGGGTTAAACGGTGCGGCACAATCAAAACGTCGTCATGGCGAGGAAGGCGCGTAGCGCCGCCCCGTGGCCATCTCGTGCCCTCACGCAGCCTTTGAATAACCCTCCCATCCCACGTCACAAAATCCTTTAAAAATAAAGGGTTGTATCTTGCGGTCCCTGCGCTATACTTTCACGCAATAGGGGAGTCTACCATGCGTCACTTGTTCCAAAAAAACGGTATTTTCAGCGCCACCGTGCTTATTGGGGGCTTGGGCTATTTTGTCGATGTATTTGACCTGATTTTGGTGGGCGCTCTCCGTACCCCCAGTTTAAAGGAGCTTGGCGTGCCCGCCGAGCAGTTGGTCTCCACCGGCCTCCTCATCACCAACGCTCAGTTGGCAGGAATGATTCTTGGCGGTTTTTTGTGGGGCATTTTGGGCGATAAACGTGGCCGCATGTACAGCATGTATGGCTCGATTATCCTTTATTCCGTGGCCAGTTTACTCAATGGGTTTGTCACCAGTGTCGACCAATATATCGTCTTGCGTCTCCTTGGTGGCATTGGCTTGGCGGGAGAATTTGGTGCCGCCATCACCTTGGTGTGCGAAACCTTGCCCAAAGCCAAACGCAGCTACGCCACCAGTATTTTGGCGGCTATTGGGGCGCTTGGCGCGGTGTTTGCCACCTTGGCCAGTTGGTATCTCGATTGGCGCACCTGCTATATTTTGGGCGGTATTTTAGGCTTTATTTTGCTGGGATTGCGCATGAAGGTTTTGGAATCCGCCATGTTCATGGCCATGGCTGCCCCAGGCATTCGGCAGGGCGATGTGCGGATGTTGCTCACCCGCAGCCGCTTTTTCCGCTATGTGGCCTGCGTGTTTTTGGGGCTTCCTGTCTTATTTGTCTTTTGGTTTTTTGGGGTGTTTGCACCAGAAATTGGTGCCACGCTGGGGTTGGCAGGGCCGCTGAATAGCGCCACTGCCATGCTGTGCTGGAGTGTGATGATAGCGGTGGGGGAAATTGGTAACGGCTTTGTCGCCCAGTGGTGGCAAAGCCGCAAAAAAGTCATTGCGCTTTCTTATGCGCTCATTGCCTTGTGGAGCGCGGTGTTGCTCACGTTACCTGCGGGGACATCGCCTTTGGTTGCTTATGCTCTTTATTGCTTACTGGGGCTAGCATGCGGGTATTGGGTCACCGCCAATACACTCATCGCCGAACAATTTGGCACCAACCTCCGCGCCACCGTGGCGGTCACGTCGCCCAACTTGGTGCGCCTGCCCTTGGTGGTGGTGACACTCTCGGCAGGCAGTTTTATCGCCCAGTGGGGGGTGGTGACGGTGGGTATGGCTATTGCTGCCCTGTTTTTAGCCATGGCCGCATGGGCCTTGTGGACAGTGCACGAAACCTTCGGCAAAGACTTGAATTATATAGAGAAATAGCCAAAATGTATAAAAGCGGCTCCGATGCGGCTTTCCAAGCCGATTTTGTCCCAAAGCCGCATAAGCCGAAATAGTACCTCGAAAAGCCGAAATGTTACACTTGATTTGCCAATAAAAACAATACCTTAACTTTTTCCCCACGGCTAAAGCCGCCTCTCACATATGCCACACGGCTCCAATTCGGCACCAATCGGTACCGCCGCGCCACCACTTTTTTAAACTGCGTACTCACAAAATTTTTTTGGCGGAACGGGAGGGATTCGAACCCTCGATACACAGTTTCCCACGTATAACAGTTTAGCAAACTGCCGCCTTCAGCCACTCGGCCACCGTTCCAGCGCAATGGAGGGCACAATGGCCAAAACTGGGGCGTTTGTCAACCCGTCTGTGGGCTTTTTCTGCTCCCAATTCAAGCGACTGCGGCGGTGGTGGGAAAATGGCACCACCCCCCACCTTTATTTGCACCACCCCACTTGCGAAAACCCCAGCCACGCCCAATATTACATATGTGACCAACCTAAACAAAGAGGAGCCGGGCCACCCTGTGATGACCCAGAGCTTAATCAATAACAATAAAATCAAGACCTTAGCGGTCTTTTTGGCGTTGGTTTTCGCAAGCCTGTTCATCGGCATAACCGATGCCATGGCACAAAGTTTTCCGTATTTAGGTGCTTATCAAGAGACGAAATTAATTACTTTCCAAGGTATTGGTCAGGCTTATCAGTTGTTTAATATGATTGCAGGTCTCTCAGATATTAAAGGCTTGTATTATTTAACTTTAACAGCAGCGTTGATTGGGTTTGTGCTGATTGTGATGATACCTTCTAACCGTGAGCTTGGTACAATAGGGGCTTGGTTGTTTTTGGTGTTGGTTTTGTTGGTACATCCGTTAAAAAGCCAGTTGTTATTTTACCAATTAAATCCAATTAATATTCCAAATGAGGGTGGAGAACAGAGGCAGGTGAGCGTTTATGCTTATATGCCTCAGCTTGTGCCTATTCATGTGATGAGTGTGTTGGCGCATGTGCTGGATGGGGCTTTTTTTCAGTGCGATAATAATGGTGTTTGTAGGGTAAGGGACTTTATTACCAGTCAAATTTCCAGCATGGGGTTGATGGATAATAACGCAGCTAAATTTTCTGAAAATTCACCTGTTCCTATGTGGGTAAATATGTATGAGGCATTAAATTGCGGCTCTGGACAAGAAATTTTAAGCCCCTCAAAAACTTTGGCTGCACAGGGGGCGAGTAATCGCGTTTTGGATAAGGCAAAAATGTTTACGGTTGCCGATGCATTAAAAGTTCAATCTGTTATGCATAGAGAAGAAAAGTATAGAAGGCTACCTGTCGATAGTAATGTGGCGAATCTTTTAAGTTGGGGTAACAATTATAGAGTGGTGGCTCCTGTAGCTATTGAGTATGAAAGTGTTGCAAAGTTACAAGATAAAATAAACACGATTTATAGCAGCTTGGGCATGACAGTTGACGCACAGTTTGTAAAAGATAAAGTTGGAAAACTATTAAAAGGCAAAGGCGTGCTGATGCAGGCTACTGGCGGCGCCCCTCAAGTTATTGATGCCACTACAAATAAAAGCTTTGCCCCCGTTAAAATTTCAACCCCCAATACACTGGGATATTATATTGCCAGTAAAGCTAGCACAGAGTCTAACCTCATTGAAATTGACGAAAGAGCCAAAGCAACTGCTTCTACAGATGCAGAAGGAATGCTGAAGGCGATGAATGCGCTGCCTGATGGGTTAGGTAAAGCGCTCACTCAAGGGGATCTTGCTCAGATGCCTGCTGGTATTTATTTGGGCTATGGTTCAGGCTTTGTTGGCGTTGCAGATACGTCGTATAAAATTGTTCACAGTTGCTCTGAGTTGCATGATTTGGTTTATCAGCAAGGCTTGCGCGATGTGTTTGCTAACGTAGGGCTTACCCAAGGCACCGCCAATACATTGCTTAATGCAGCGGTTGGTAATAGTTCTGGCGTCATATCTCCAGCTGATTTTGGTAATACTTGGATGTCTATTGTTACTAATGGCAGTGAGCAGAGTGCTGCTCGTGCCGCCTATGTTAAAATGTACCAAGAAGAGTATGATAATGATAAGTCGGCCGGTAAATCGGCAGCGGCGAGAAATTTTTATGCCAGAGTTATGGCAAATGCCATGTTTAAAAGTGGAGCGTTGGTTAATTCTATTACAGGTACACAGGGAGCTTCTTTGGACCTCTCTTCAGGGGCCCGAATGGATAATGCTACGGGTATGGGTGCGTTTGCAGGGACTACGGGAATGCTGGCTAAGGCGTTTGGGCAGGCGGCTACATGGTGGGAAGGCTTGTGGGCTGGTGGAAAAATTTCAGCCTATATGATGTTTTTGATGGTTTTAACCAACATGGCTTTGCTTGCTATATTGGCTTTTACCCCTTTAATCTATATCTTTGGCTTGTTAATTCCTAGCAATGCACCAGGGGTTATTATTATTTCTGTACTGAGTGTAGCCGTTATTAAAGCAATCCCGTGTACCTTTATTGTTATCAATGTGTTGGCCACCATTATTGCTAAAATTATGAAGGATATTAATTCAGGCATATTCACTGAGAGTTTGGTGATGATTGTGGCCGCAACCCTTTACACCTCCATCAT
>JBAQUW010000031.1:0-7497 GCA_049297755.1 Alphaproteobacteria bacterium | reverse complement strand
AGGCCGATGTGCCGTACGACAACGTGGCCGATATGGACGCCATCAACCCCAGCTTTCCCCAAACCGATGTGGTGCTGGTGGTGGGTGCGAACGATGTGGTGAACCCCGATGCCGTCACCACACCGGGTAGCCCCCTGTTTGGCATGCCTATTTTAGAAGCCTATAAAGCCCGCCAAGTGTACGTCATCAAACGCAGCATGCGCACGGGCTACAGCGGGGTAGAGAATGCCCTGTTCTACCGCGATAACACCGCCCTCGTGTTTGGCGATGCCAAAGACGTATGCGAAAAACTGGCCACCGCATTAAAATCTGCGTAAATCTATTGCATACAATGCAGTTGTGCCCTATATAGGGCGTGTTACCCTCGGGTAACTCATCCCTGTTCCCATCATCCTGATGGGGCAAAACTGGAGACATATCATGTTATCTTTTCTCGATTGGCCTTCTATCGCCAACCGCACGCTGCCGATTGTGTTTGGCGGCATCATCTCGGCGGGAGCCACGTTGGCCTACCACCATTGGAAGATGCGTCAGGCCATTGCTACGCTGGCCAAGGAGCGCACGCGTGACGACGTCATGCAGTTCTCGCTGACGTATCTCACCAAGGAGTCTGACGGCTCCTACCGCATGCACATCCGCCCCATGGCCAGCATGAGCTTGGAAGAGGTCTTCAAGAGCAAGCCTTTGGCCACGGCGTATGCCGAGGCGTCGGGTAGCCTGAAATCTGCCCTCACCCTCAACTTCGGCAAAAAGCGCGCCAGCGCCGATGCCGACAACAGCGCCCTGGTGGTGGTGAAAGATCTTGCCCTGCGCGAGATGATGTCCATTGCGTTCTTCGAGCAGTGGAACGCCATTTTCCGCGAGGAGATGGCCACCGCCAGTGCCGCTGCCGCCTTGGGCAAACAGCTCAAGCATGTGAAGTTCCTCATGGCCCCGTTCCGCGAGGAATCGGCCAATACCACCATGGACAGGCACATGCTGGTGAGTGTCGATGATGCCGCAATGCTGTTGCGCCACCACCGTGGCGATACCAGTATCCGCATCATTTTCGATGCGCCGCACCACGCTGATCGCGTCCGTGCCTTCCTCGACAAGGAGGAGCACATGGCCACCGAGGCGCACGAGCCGGAGAAGTTCCGCGTCGTGCGCAGCTACACCCGCTCGTTCGTGGTGTAAGCAACAGAACGCCGCCCCTCCCAACAGGAAGGGGCGGCGTTTTGCATTAAATATCCAGCGGTTGCAGCGCTGGCGCATTGTCCCCAAGGGGGCAGCTTCCGCCGCTGTTGCCATCTGGCGGGAATTGCCCCGCCAAATACTCCACAAACTCATCAATGGAGCTTGGCCCTGCCAGCAGGTCTACCACCTTCTTGTCTTTGATAAACAAGTAAGAAGGCACGCCTGTGACACCCAAACCGTGAAAAACACGGTGCAGCGCAGGGTGCTTGTCTATATCAATGTGCAAAAACGGCACATCGGGCCGCTGCGCGCGGATAGCCGGCAAGCGATGGTTCATTTGCTTGCAATAGGGGCACCATGCGGCAGTGAGTTCAATCACGCCTTGGCTTTGGTCCAAAAAGCTGCGCAGCTCTTTGGCCATGGCTAGCTGCGCTGTGTCTGTGGCAGCTTTTGTGCGCGGCAGTGCAAACAAGGCCAGCACGGCAAGCGCCACAATGCTCAGCACGGTGGAAACGACTTTGGTCGTTCGTGTCATGGGGTTTTCCCTATGGAAAAAAGGCTCAGTCTGGCTGGGGCGTATCCCCAGCAATTGCGTACAGTATAAGCATTCCCGTGCTTTTTGCCAAAAGGTTTTTCCAGTTTTGCTTGACCTCCCCTGTTCCGTCCGTACAATACGCCCATGAACATATTTTCTTGGGATGGCGAAGGCCCGTGGGGCTCTCCACGCAAACCGCGCAAAAGCGCGCCTTTGGGCAATGGTACGCCACAGCAAAATTTCGATATTGATGATTTGGTTGTGCTGATGCGCGAACGCTTGGGCGGCCAATTTGGCAATGGCGATGGCGGTTTCCCGTTTGGTGGACTGAAGTTTATTGGGTTGGCGGTGGTTGGTATTTGGTTACTGTCTGGCTTTTATATTGTGGCGCAAGACCAGCAAGGTGTGGCCATGCGTTTTGGTAAATATACGCAAACCACCGAACCAGGCCTGCATTGGAACTGGCCAGCCCCCGTAGGCCAAGTGATAAAACCCGCCGTGACGCGCGAAAATGTGGTGGAAATTGGCTTCCGTACCCCGCAAAACAGCAGCTTTTTTGCCGATGATGTGAGCGCCAATAGCAGCATTGATGTGGATGCAGAGTCTCTCATGCTGACGGGCGATGAAAACATTGTAGACCTTGACTTTACTGTGCGCTGGCGCATTGCCGATGCCCGAGCCTTTTTGTTCAATGTGTGGGATGTGCCCGCCACCATTAAAAATGTGGCCGAAAGCGTGATGCGTGAAGTGATTGGCCGCCACCCCATTGATGACGCATTAACGGGCAACAAAAGTGTCATTCAACAACAGGCCAAAGAGCATATGCAGGCTATTTTGGATAGCTACAAAGCAGGCATTACCATCAATGGGGTAGAGTTGCAGCAGGTGAACCCACCTGCCGAAGTGCTCGATGCCTTCCGCGATGTGCAAGCCGCCCGCTCAGACGCTGAAAAAGCCACCAATGAGGCCGAAGGTTACGCCAACGATATCCTCCCCCGTGCCCGTGGCCAAGCCGCCCAAGTGCTGCAAGAGGCCGAAGGTTATAAAACCGCCACCATTGCCCGTGCCAATGGCGATGCCCAACGCTTTTTGGCGCAGCTGGATGAGTACAGAAGTGCCCCTGAAGTCACCCGCACACGGTTGTACATGGAAACCATGCAAAAAGTGGTGGGTGAAGCCAACAAAATTATTTTGCCCGATGGCGGCAGCAAAAATATTCTGCCCTTCCTGCCGCTGAAGGATACGAGCATGGGAGGTGTTAAATGAGCCCCGCAACTTTTAAAATTGGTGCTGTTGTCGCCGCTGCGCTGCTGGTGCTGAACAGCCTCTACACCTTGCCCGAAGCCCAACAGGCCATGGTGCTGCGCTTTGGAAAGCTAGAGCGTGTGGTGACCGAGCCGGGCTTGCACGCCAAAATTCCCTTTATTCAAAACGTGTTGTATTTTGATAAACGTATTTTGGAAACCGATGCTTCGGCCGAAGAAGTGCAAACCGTTGATAAAAAACGCGTGGTGGTCGATAGCTTCACCCGTTGGCGCATTGCCAGTGCCGAAAAATTCTTCCAAGCCGTGCGCAGCGAAGATGCCGCATTGCGGCGCATCAACACCATCGTCAACTCCAGCATTCGCCGTGTGGTGGCGCGGGAGAAGCTACAAGATTTGGTGAGCGGCAACCGCAAACGCCTGATGAGCGAAATTTTGACAGAATCGGCCAAAGAAGCCGCCCCTTTGGGCATTGCCATTGTGGATGTGCGCATCAAACGCGCTGAACTGCCCGATGACAACGCCGCCGCCGTATTCCGCCGCATGCGCACCGAGCGTGAAAAAGAGGCCAAGGAAATCCGCGCCACAGGTGCTGAAAAAGCCCAGAAAATTCGCGCCGAAGCCGAACGCACCCGTACTGTCACCTTGGCGGAAGCCGAGCGCGATGCCCAAAAACTGCGCGGGGAAGGGGAAGGCAAAGCCATTGCAATTACAGGCAAAGCCTTTAACCAAGACCGTGAATTTTTCGGCTTTTTGCGGAGTTTAGAAGCCTATGCCGCCAGCCTCGGCAGCGGCACCACCATGGTGCTCGACCCCTCCAGCAAGTTTATGGAGACGTTTAAAGGAAAATAAGCGTGCAGTAAAAAAGTCAGAGGGGCCTTGCGGCCCCTCTATGCTGATGTGTTCCACCACTCGGGTTACTCCCGTGCGGAACCACCAGCTCCAACCATTCTGCTTTGGTGGCACGTTGAATGCCGTCCAAAAAAGCATAAATCTGCATTTGCACGGCTGCCAGCTCCTCCACCAAAAACACCAATTGGCGGGTGAGGCTGTTACGGTCACCGCACAGCGTGGCGTTGAGATTGTGCGCCAGCTTGGCACATAAGTTGTGGGGCAGCGCCAAAAACGTGGCCACTTCTCCCGTATAAACCAGCCCACGGGCGGAGAGGTAAACGAGCATTGTTTGTCCTTTCGGCTAAACACAAGGTGGGGTCTTTTGCGCTCTTTTCATTGTGTTGTAAACCCCTGCTTGGCATTTTTTTTTAGGCGGCGTAAACTCCGCACCATGACCCCCACCGATGTGCTCGATATTGGCCAACTCTCTGTCATCACCCTGTTGTGGGTCTGCGGGCCGATTATGCTCATTGCGCTGGGTGTGGGTTTAATCGTCTCGTTGTTTCAAGCGCTTACCAGTATTCAGGAAGTGACGCTCACCTTTGTCCCTAAAATTTTGTTGGTCTTTGCGGCGCTTATTTTGTTGATGCCCCTCATGGCCGACCAATTGAACAATTTCACGCAAGAAGTCTTCAGCCGCATCGCCGAAAGTGGCCAATAACATGCCGCCCTTGCCCGATATTGCAGGGTTGTTTGTGTTTCCCCTCTTTTTGGTATTTGCGCGGGTGGGCGCGGCACTCATGATTTTCCCCTCGGTATCCGACCCTTCTGTGAATACCCGTACGCGTCTCATGGTGGCCATCGGTGTGGCGTTGGCCTTGTGGCCAGCCGTCACCAGCTATTTGCCAGCCTTGCCCACCAGCACAGGCCAAGTGGTGGCTTTTCTGGTGGTGGAAATTGCCTTGGGCATTTTGCTGGGGCTGGGGGCGCGGGTGATGATGGGGGCGATGAACTTGGCGGGCGAACTCATTGCCTTTGCTACAGGCCTGCAAGCTGCCACGTTGTTCGATCCTATCAATAACAGCAACACCACCACCCCCACCTTATTTCTCATGATGTTGGCTGCCGTGCTGGTGTTCATCACCAATTTGCACCATACCCTGATTGCTGCGGTGGTCAAAAGTTACAGCCTGCTCCCCGCCGGCCAATTGCCCCCCGTGGCCGATGCCTTAGAAGCCCTCCTCCGCACCATTCAAGTGCTGATGGTGCTGGGTTTGCAGCTTTCTGCCCCGGTGGTGGTGGTGGGCTTTTTGGGGTATGTCATGTTTGGGGTGCTCAACCGCTTGGTGCCGCAATTGCAGGTGTTTTTTGTGAGTGTGCCGCTGCAAATTTTTGGCGGTATGCTGGTGCTTGCAGCATCGCTTAGCCTTATGCTCACACTGTTTATGGCCAAGTTGGAACAGAATATGCTATTGTTAAACCAGTAAGGTAGGGAATACGGCTATGATCGACATTAAAATTGCAGGCCCCTCAGGCACCAAGGAAGCCGATAAGGCCAAAAAAGCGCGCCGCCCGACTGACCCTAACGCCCCCAGTTTTTCCAGCATGCTCGATGCCGCCGAGGCCGAAGGTCTCTCTGCCGCCAATAGCCCTGCCAGCTTAGGCGGTGTGGCCCATGTGGGCATGTTTGTGCCAGAACAAGACATTCCGCAAGATAGCCAAGGCCATAGCCGCTATTTGTTGGAACAATTGGAAAGCCTCGAGCGCGATGTGCTCACTGGCAGCCCCAGTGTCGCCGCCGCCAATTTAAAACGCGCGTTGGCAGCGCTGCCGACAGATACGGTGCAGCTGAGCGATAAACAACAAAAAATTGTCGATGAACTTCAACTCCGTGCCTCAGTCGAAGTGGCCAAATTGGAAAACGTGTAGGCCAAAAGAAAATGACGCCCTTACGGGCGTCGAGTCTTGTTAGGGGGGTTACGCCGCCCGCGTTTCTTTACGCGGTGGCGTATACCACAGGTGTCGCTCGGCCAACAAAATGGCTTTGGCCGCTTCTGTGGTAAAGCCATGATGCTCCAATGCCGCCACCACGGTGCGATACGCCGCTTGCTGCACGGTCACATCAGCAGCTTGGGCGGCATGCCAGCAAATCAGCGCATCGGCAGCAGCTTTGGCGGCAGAGGCGTCAAGCCCTGCGTTTTCCAAGTAAGCTGCCACATGGGCATGGTTGCTGGCAGTGTCGCCGGTCATGGGTTCCGGCCAATTCAGCTCCGAACAATCGTCATTCGGGCAGCGCGTCTTGGGTGCAAATGCCAACCAAGGCATAGTCATCCACCACATCGGCCACCACGCGGCAAAGGGGAACTTCGGTGCCATAGATTCCTCCATTGGCTGAGGGTTTTTTTAAGGAAAAGGTTCTTGATTATGCGTATAATAACACAAGGGAAGGAGAAAATAAACCATGGCCGACGACGAAGACCAAAGCAGTAAAACCGAAGACCCCACCGAGCGCAAACTGCAAAAACTGCGCGACGATGGCACCGTGCCGCGCTCCAAAGAAATCAATAGCCTCTTTATGCTGTTGGCCATGCTGGGCTTTGTGCTGGTGGTGGTGCCGTGGCAAATGGCAGAAATGCGGGATATTTTTGGCGGCAGCCTGCAAATTGTGGGCACAACAAGGTTAGAGGATGGCGGCGCCATTGCCGCCACCATGATGTTTATGGTGGAAAAGTTTTTTATCCTGCTTTTGCCAGTTTTGTTGTTGTTCCTTGTATTTGGCTATTTTGGTGGGGTTTTGCAAAGCGGCGTTATTTTCTCCAGCAAACCCATCACGCCCGACCTCAGCAAAATCTCCATCATGAAAGGGTTTGAACGCCTGTTTTCGCTCAAATCGTTGGCGGAGCTCATCAAATCTATCTTTAAAATCAGTGTCGTGGCCGCTGCCGTGTGGTGGGTGCTTGTGAGCTATCAGCAAGAATTGTTGTTACTTGTGGATATGGAGCTGAATGGCATCTTAGAAACCACACATACCTTGGTATTATACATTATTTTGGCGGCGTTGCTCATTATGGCGGTGTTGGCCGCCGCCGATTATTTGTATCAAAAGTTCGAGTTCACCAAAGAACACAGCATGAGCCGTAAAGAGCTGAAAGATGAAGTGAAAGAAAGCGAAGGCGACCCCCACATGAAAGGCCGCATTCGGCAAATTCGCATGCAGCGTGCCCGCCAGCGTATGATGCAAAATGTACCTAAAGCCGATGTGGTCATCACCAACCCCACCCACTTTGCCGTGGCCCTGCAATATAAGCCAGACGAAGGCATGGCCGCCCCCATTGTGGTGGCTAAGGGCATGGATACGGTCGCTCTGCGCATCCGCGAACTGGCCAACCAACATGGCGTGACGCTGTACGAAGACCCACCCTTGGCGCGTCAGCTGTATTACAACGTGGAGATTGACGATGAAATTCCGCTAGACCTCTACGAAGTGACTGCCAAAGTCATGGCCTATGTGTTTCAATTGAAAAAGAAAAAGGCCTAACTTTTTTGGATACAATTTAACTTGCCTTATCTTGCAGAGCTTGTTAGAAGAAATACCTTACCTATCTGACTTTTCCCGTTTACTCAGGAGAATCCCATGTACCGCATTGGTTTTTACGCAGGGTCGTTCGACCCTGTCACTTACGGTCACCT
>JBAQUW010000030.1:0-9926 GCA_049297755.1 Alphaproteobacteria bacterium | reverse complement strand
GTTCACGTTCACACGGGTAAAATCGGCCGTGAACAGTTTGGGGTGAATGAGCCCTGCCGCATGAATCACCAATGCCCCTTCTGCCCCTGCCAAAAAGGTGAGGATATCATCAGGGTTGGTCACATCGCCCACCACCACCTCGGCGCCTAGGGCTTGAAGCCCTGCTGCTTCTTCTGCCCGTTGCACCAAGCAGCGCACGGTTTTACCGCCACGGCCTATGTTGGCTGTAGGGAAAACCATACCTTCTGTGCATGCCCGCACCAAGCGGCGGCCTAGCCAGCCTGCAGCACCCGTGATGTAAATATCAGCCATACAATAATCCTCCAAACAACAGCGCAAATAACAGCAAACACAGTTGCAGGCTGCGCTCCTTCAGCACTAGCTCGGTGGGGTCGTCGCCTTTGCCCAGCACATGCACCAAGCGCAGATAATCCAGCAAACCAAACAACACCAAGGGGGCGGCCAGCAGCACGGGTTCGCCAAAGCGGCTCACGGCGTAGTCTGACACACAAAACAAGGTAAAGCAGGTGAAGGTGGCGGTGGCTAAAATCAAGTTCACGGCATCGAGGTAAAACACCGTATAGTGCTGCAACACAGGGCGTTTGGCGGCGGCGGTTTTTTCATCGGCGGCCAAATCGCCACGGCGTTTGCCCACCACCAGCATCATGGCCACCAGCCATGTACACAGTTGAATCCACGGCGACAGTACCACCCCCAACACGGCGGCCCCAAACATCAGGCGCAGCACAAAGCCGCTGGAAAGCACAAACCATTCCAGCACCGGCACTTGTTTCAGGTAAAAACTATAGGCCACATTCACCAGTGCATAGGTGGCCAATAAGCCCCAGCCTAAGGGGGGCAAATCCAGTAGAACCCCTAGCCCTGCCACAGCCACCAGCAAGGCCAGTAACAGCAGGGCTGCTTGGGTGGGGGGCACGTGGCCAGCGGCTAGGGGGCGGAGTTTCTTTTTAGGGTGCAGGCGGTCTTGTGGGGCGTCGTGCCAATCGTTCAGCACATAAATGGCGCTAGAAAGCAGGCAAAAGGTGAACACGGCCAGTAGGCTGTGCATCCACACATGGGGCAACCCCAGCTGGCCCGAAAAAAAGGCGGGGGCGAGTACAAAGCCGTTTTTCACCCACTGGTGGGGGCGCATGAGGCGCAGCAACGCAGGCAATAACGGTGGATTAGGCGGTGGCTTAGGCATGGGTTTTCTCCATCTGGGCTAGGGCATAGCGGGCGCTGCGTTGGGCCAGCAGCATCACGGTGGCTTGGGGGTTAACGCCTGGGCTTTCGGGGATGAGGCTGGCATCGGCAACATACAGGTTGGTCATGCCGTGCAGCTTACCATAACTGTTGGCCAGCGCACCTGTTTCTGGTGCCCCCATACGGATGCTGGAAAACAGGTGAATACTCATCAGCTGGCAGGCTTTGCGCACGGCGTTGCTGGTTAAACCATGGGGTAGGCGTTGGCGCATGTCGGCAAGGCTTGTCCATGCGGGCATGCCGCCAATGCTGGGCTGCACAGTTTGGGCGCCTACGGCAAATAACCCTTCGGCCAGTTTGCTAAGCCCAAGTTGGAGGTTCTGCCAATCGGCCTCGGCCAACTGGTATTGCACCACGGGTGGGGCACCAAAGGGCAGGGCGGTAATGCGGCCAAAACCCTCACCCTTAGCCATGGCGTAGTACATAATACTATGGCGCCATGCGGGGGCGTGGTGGGCGCGATGTTTCGGGTCTTCCATGGCAAACATGCCCAAGGTGGGCAAGGTGGCAACCGAGCCGCCCAAACGCACATGGGGCATAAATTCGGTAATGGCATAGAGGGGCAGGCGGCTGGTGGGGGCGTGTATGGGGTCTTTGAACGTGGCCGTCACACGAATGGTAGGGTGCAACAAAAAGCCTGTGCTGCTCCATGGTATCAGGCGGCTGCGTTGCAGCAACGCAGGGGTTTGGGTAGCCCCTGCCGCCAGAATAAGGGTTTTAAAGTGAATGGTGCAGGGGCGCGTTCCCTGCACCGTGTGTTCCACCCCCGTGGCATACAGCGCTTGGCCGTGGCGGTGGTGAATACGCTGCATGCGCACCCCTGCCATGAGCCGCACACCTTGCCGTTGCAGGGTGGGCCAGAGGGCGGTACTCATGCTGTGTTTGCCACCTGTGGGGCAGCCAAGGCTGCAATGGTTGGTGCCCACGCAATGTTTTTGCGCCCGTTGCAAAGCCGTGGTTTGCCAATCCATTTTTTTGCCCATGGCGGCCATGAGGTTGGACGCTTGGCCCAGCTCTCCAACGGTAGTGCTGGCATTGAGGAGTTTAAAAATATCGGCATAGCCTTGCTCCCATTGGGTGGGGGAGAAATCGTCAATCTGATATTTTTCAACCCACGCCTCGCGTAAATCGGCGGGCGTTTGTTGCATAATGGCGCTGTTGATTTCTGTGCCGCCGCCCACGCATTGGCCTTCGGCATAAGAAATGGGCGTTTTGCCAAAAGCCATGGTGAGGCCACCTTGGCGCCACATGCTGCTTAAACTTTCGTGCAAACTGGTGGGGGCTTGGGTGGCAGGGCGGTGGGGGCCTTCTTCCACCACCAGAATATCTAAGCCAAGGTTGCTGTTGGCCAGTTCTCTCGCCGCCATGGTGCCACCTGCACCGCTGCCAATAATCAGCACATCGCAGGTGTGGTTAATCATGCGCCACCTGCTTAAATTTTTCGCGTTGCGTATGGATATGGGCAGCTTTGGTGGGCAGATGCAAGGCCGTGCGCACGGCGTCGTGTTCATAAAACACAATGGTGGTCATGGCGCGGAAAAACCGCAGAGCCAAACCAAAGGCGGGAAGTTTTTCCAGAAGCGGTGGCACAGAACCAAGCAGGCGCACCAGCACCGTCAGCTTCAGGGCCAAAATCTGCAGGGGAAGGCGCATCCACAACGGTTGGCGGCGCATTTGGCTGCAGATAAACCCTGCCGCTTCTTGTGCCACCTGCTGCCGCGTGGCGCGGGGTAAAAGCGGGTAGGTGGGCATCAGCGCCACACACAAAGGGCTAAGCCATTTTTCCACGGAGGCCTCTAAATCAGGTAAGGCACAAGGGCCAAAATATGCTGCTTCATGGCCGATTGGTGCTTAGACCCTGCCAGCTTGCTTGATAGAATGGCGTCGCGGTTTTGCACATACCAATCGTAGGTTTCAGTAAACATGAGGTTATTGCTGTAAGTTGGCGTAAATTTTAAACTTTTTTTGGTTTCTGCCATGTCAAAATACATGCTGCGGCCATACATAAGCGCGTGGTAAGCCCCAAGGGGGGAAAGCCCTAGGCTGCTGGTGATGTTCATGCCCATTTCTGCCACGCCCATGGGCACAGATTTAACGGTGCTGCCCGTGCCTGCATGGGCGCACAAATGTTCCAGCACTTGCCGCATGGTGCCAAACTCGGCCGCGCCCACATGGTAAATGGCGTTGGTGGTGGTGTGGCCAGCCAAGTGGCAAGCGCGGGCCAAATCATCGCCATGCACAAATTGGTAGAGGTTATCGCCGTTGCCCAGCACGGGGATATTTTTGCCTTGGTACACCCATTCAAACAAAATTTGGAAAATGCCCAAACGCCCGTGCCCCAGCACTGTGCGCGGGCGCACAATGCTGTAGGGCAGGCCTTGCTCGGCAAATTCCATACACATCTGTTCGCCCACCAGTTTGCTCAGGCCATAGGCCTCGCCCGGCGTGGGGGTGTCGGTGGTGCGCACAGGGTTGTGGGCGGGCACGCCAAACACGGCGCTGCTGGAGGTGTAGATGAACTTTTCTACGCGGGCCTTGACGCATTCTTCCAACAAAATACGGGTGCCAGTTTCGTTGACACTTTTAAACAACGCTTTATCTTTTGCCACGGGCACTTGGGCAATGTTGTGGTAGACGCGGGCGGCTTTTTTCAGCGCTTTTTTTACATCGTCACGCACCCGCACATCGCCCTGCACAATGGTAAGGTTTTTGTGGGTGAAGCTGGGCGCGTTGAGGTCGAAGCAGGTGACTTTTTCTCCCGCATTCAGTAAATGTTGTACCAGCACTTCTCCAAAAAAGCCTGCGCCGCCTGTCACCACATTGGTCATGATATTTTTCCTTATTTATTGAGGACTTGAGTGAGAATATGGGCAAACAGCGGCGCCACATCCAGCATGCGCCATGTGGCAGGCATAGGCTGAGCGGCGGGCACACTGTTGGTGGCCACCAAACGGGTGAGGGGGGCTTGGGCAAGGCGTGCGGGTGCGGGTGGGGTAAACAGCCCGTGGGTAACGTACGCCTGCACGCTGGCCGCTCCATGCTGGTGCAGGGTGTGAATGGCCGCAGCGAGGGTGCCGCCCGTATCTAACATATCGTCGAGCAAAATGCAGGTTTTGCCTTGCACGCTGCCAATAATATGGAGCGTTTCCACAGTAGAGTTTGTGGCGGTGCCTTGGCGTTCTTTATGAATAATCGCCAAATCAAGCCCCAGCGCATCGGCCAATTGTTTGGCGCGTTTTACCCCGCCAATATCAGGCGTCACCACCACGGCATTGGTGAAGTTTTGGGCTTGAATATCAGTCACAAATAGGTCTAAGGCTTGCACATGGCTCACAGGAATACGGAAAAAGCCCACCTCTTGGGGGGAGTGGAGTTCCAGCGTGAGTAAGTGGTCAAGGCCTGAAGCCTCCAACAACCGCGCCACCATGCTGGCAGAAATAGCGGTTTGCGGTACGGTCAAGCGGTCTTGCCGCGCATAGCCAAAATAGGGCACCACAGCGTGAATTTTGCGCACGTTGGCGCGGCGGCAGCAGTCAATCAAGGCCAGCAATTCCACCAAATTGTCATTCACGGGTGGGCAGGTGGGTTGCACCACCACCACCTCTTTGCCTGCCAAAGGGGTGGTAATATTCACATAGGTTTCGCCATCATGAAAACGCTCAATATGGCGCTTGGCCAAAGGAACCCCCAGCCGATTGGCGAGGCTTTGCGCCAAGCTTTCACCAGCCTGCCCCGCAATGAGTACTACATTTTGCATGGGCGCATGGTATATCTATTTGGAATTGTTGGGAATAGGCTTAATGCGCTGTCACGGTAATTTCGTACAAATCAAACAGGTTGTCGGTGGCTTCTTTGATTTCGGTCACGTTGCCTTTGTCCATAATTTTCAGCACTTTGCGGGCAAGGGTGGGTTTGATTTCAAATTCTTCGTTCAGCACTTTTAAAATATCGCGCAAATCGGCTTGCTCGCTTTGAATGCGCAGTTGGGTTTGGGCGGCTTGTTTCAGATATTCCTTCACCTTGGTGCGGGCTTCTGGCGTGGTGACGAGCATGGCAAAGTTCTCCGGTTGTTCACAGTTTTTGTTGGAGGCACTTATGTAGCAAAGGCAAACTGTATTCGGAAGCAAAAGATATGAACAGGGGTTGCAATACCCATAAAAAAAAGCACCCGATGGGTGATCTTTTTTATGGTCGGCCAAAATTGGTCGGGAAGAGAGGATTGCTCACGGTGCGTGCTGCACCGTGCCCCTTCGGGCTGCCTGCGGCAGGCGCAAAAATGCCGTGCTGGCATTTTTGTCGAACCTCCAAGAGCTTCTCATCCAAACCCTCCACACCATAAAAAACAACACCCTGCGGGTGCTCTTTTTTATGGTCGGGAAGAGAGGATTCGAACCTCCGACCCTCTGGTCCCAAACCAGATGCGCTACCAGACTGCGCTACTTCCCGACGTTGACGTATGTAACAGATAATTTATGGCGTGACAAAAGGAAAAACAGCGGTATGCGCAAAAACGTATGTGAAAACAACAATTGACGATTTTTGCTTTAAGGTATACACAAAGAGATTGTTTGGAACACTCGCTCTTCTTTTCATAGGAGTCTGCTATGAACATCTTTTGGCTTGTCCTTACATGGATTGGCTATGGCCTTATTGGTTTTTTAACCCTTATGGCGGCCATTCTTCTTGGGCTGTATGTGTTTGAGAGATGGTTATCGCGCAGAAATGAAGCTGATTTAGATGCACTTTGTGCGCGTGCGGCTTCTTTCCCTGCACATGTCCCGCGTGACCGTCATGGTTTTCCTATGGCATTAACATTGGAAGACCGTATGTTGTTGTACCTTGTGAAGCATGAATGTGTCACCAATGTGTATCAATTGTTACCGAAAGAAGAGATAAACCCTCTCACAAACGAAGAATGGGATGCTCTTGGCAATCAAGCCCTAGCTATGTATGGGTTAGTTGCGCACATGTGCGATGGCATGGGCTTGTGCGAATGGCGCCTCAGCCGCCTGACAGGCAAATACTATAAGCCTTTCAACGTGTAAGCAAAAGCCCCCGTTCCTGCAAAGGGACGGGGGCTTTTGGTATGTGGGCGTGCTACCCCTGCACCGTTTGGCGCAAAATAGTCGCCAATTGGTCAATACTCACGCGCTCTTGCTGCATGGTATCGCGGTGGCGGATGGTGACGGTGTTGTCTTCCAGCCCTTCAAAGTCCACCGTAATGCACAGGGGGGTGCCCACTTCATCGTGCCTGCGGTAGGCTTTGCCCACGTTACCGCTCATTTCCAGCAGAATACGGCCCAGCCCCAGCTTTTGCAGGTTGGCTTTAATGGCGGTGGCCACGTTCACCAATTCAGGCTTGTTTTTGGCCAAGGGAATCACCGCGGCCTTAATAGGCGCCAAGTGAGGCTTCAGCTTCAACACAATGCGGCTGTTGTCACCTTCCAGTTTTTCCTCGGTGTAGGCTTCCGTCAACACCGCCAAAAAGGCGCGCTCAACCCCTGCGGCAGGCTCAATCACAAACGGTACAAACCACTTGCTGGGGTCTTCGGGCTCTTGCAACGCCAGTTTGGCCGTGCTGTGAGTGTTTTTTTGTACCTTAGCTGTAATATTGAGTTCGTCTTGGTTTTTGGTGTGGCTGCCCAAGTCGTAATCGCTGCGGCTGGCAATGCCTTCAAGTTCTTCAATCCCGTGTGGAAACTCAAACTCAAGGTCATACGTACGCTTGCTATAATGGGCCAGGCTGTCTTTCGGCACATCCAGCACGTGGATTTTGCTGCGCGGCACACCTTGCTCTTCCCACCATTTCAGGCGTTCTTCCAACCAGTATTCCAGCCATTTTTCGTCTTCGCCGGGTTTAACGAAGAATTCCATTTCCATTTGTTCCAGTTCGCGCACGCGGAAGATGAAGTTACGCGCAATAATCTCGTTGCGGTACGATTTCCCAATTTGGGCAATCCCAAAAGGTGCTTTGCGCGCCGTACTATCCACTACATTTTTAAAGTTGGCAAAAATGTGTTGGGCAGTTTCAGGGCGTAAATACGCAATGTTGTCGCCTACAGGGCCAAATTGCGTGCTGAACATCATGTTAAAGGCGCGGGGTGGCGTTAAGTCGGCGCTGCCGCACTCGTCACATTTGGTGGGGTCTTTCATTTTATCGGCACGCAGGCGGGCGTGGCACTTTTTGCACTCCACCAACGGGTCGTTGAAGGTATCGGTATGGCCGCTGTATTTAAACAGCATGGGGTGGCCCAAAATGGCGGCGTCTAGCCCTTCCACGTCATCGCGCATGTGCACCATGCTACGCCACCAGCTGGCTTTGAGGTTGTTTTTCAGCTCAACACCCAAGGGGCCAAAGTCGTACAGGCCTTTCATGCCGCCATAAATTTCACCGCTTTGAAAAATAAAGCCACGGCGTTTACACAGTGATACCAGTTCATCCATAGAAGTTGCGGGCATAGAAATATCCTTTTGTTTGGGGTTTATTTAGCAAAAATAAGAGAAAATGGAAACAACAAAACAGGGGGCTAGCGCCCACCACCCAAACCACGATTGAAAAAGCGTTGTTGCATGAGGAAAGTATGCAAGGCGGGAAAAGTTTTGTCAACCCTTGCAATGTATACTTTTTTACTTTATATCTGCGCCACTGGGGTTTCCCCCTAGTAACACTGAAATTTTTCAACCCATCAAAGCATCAAGGAGTTTTGCATGTGGGAATGGTTTAAACCCGTGCTGGAGCGGGGCGTGGAATTGGGCATTGCTAAAAGCATGTCCTATCCCATTTTGGTTGTCACGGTAGTGCTGACCCTGTGGGGTGTCATGTGGTACATCAACTACCGCATTCGTAAGGCGAAGGAAGCTATGCTGGCTGCAGCCAAAGCCGCACCTGCGGCAATGGTGAATGCTGCGGCTTCGGCTGCGGCAAACGCTGGCCGTGCCGGCGTGGCGGGCGTAACTGCCGCCGCCAGTGCTGCCAGCCCCCATGTGGTGGCGGCAGGCCAGCGTGTTGTTGGTGCTGCCAGCAGTGCCGCGCGTCGGTTGCCTGCTTGGCGGCCACAGTTGGTGAGCCAGCAGCCTGAGGTGGAGCCTTCCTCTCGCAAGGGGAAGGAGTAAGCCTCATGCGTCCACTCGCCTATATCATGGTTACAACCCTTGTGGTTGTGACCCTGACCTGCTTGGTGGCCGATGTTCTGCAACGGCACCAAGCGCTCACCTCAACCCGCGCCACTCAAGCCCTGCTGTACAGCATGGCCGAGCGCATTGTGAAGGAGTAAGCACATGTGGGATATCCTCTGGGCCCATAAGTGGGGCGCCGTAGGCGGCCTGCTGGCCCTGTATTTGGCCTTTGGTTTTTGGTGGGGAGAGGTGCTCTCTCGCCGCGAAGCCAAGCGCCGCCGCGAAGAGGGCGAGCGCAAGGCGGCCGAAAATGCTGCCAAGTGGGCGGCTCCGCTGTCGCCTGATGCGCAGCGGTTTTTCGACGCCTTGCCCAAATATACGCCCCCCACCAAGGGCTGAATCGGGCAAAACGAAGAAGAGGCTCTCCCCAGAGCCTCTTTTTTGTTGCAAGATGATAATTTGTATACTATAGAGAAGGTCTGGCACCCGCCAGAAACACGGAAACGTTTGCTCAACCCTCCTGAAAGGAGAAATTCATGGACTATCTCGTCTATGTCATTCCCGCGGCCATCGTCCTCTTCTTCGTGTGGGCGTATCTCAACCGCGACACCAGCGCAATGGCTGCCAAGTTCGGCAAGCCCATCGCGCGGCTCCTCAAGCGCTAAGGCGCACGGCCCCCCTTTTGGGGGGCCGTTTTTACTGTTGCATACGCTTATTGCAAGCGGGCTTTAATACTCTGCATTTCGCTGATGATGGTGTTGGAGCTTTGGGCAATATCCTTGGTGGCCACGTCTTGTTGCTTTAACGCCGCTGCAATGTTGTGGGTGCCATCGCTCACATGCAAAATACTGGCGTTCATTTTGGCGGTATTGGCGCGGGTGTTTTCTACATTATGGCTAATGGCTTTCATCAGGTTGTCCACTTGTTGGGTGGCTTGGCCTGTTTCGGCCGCCAGTTTACGCACTTCGTCGGCCACAACCGAAAACCCACGGCCAGCCTCGCCCGCCCGCGCCGCTTCAATGCTGGCGTTGAGTGCCAGCAAGTTGGTTTGTTCCGCCACTTGTTCAATCATCCGCATCACGTTGGCGGTTTCGCCAAGGGTTTTAAGCAAAGCTTCAATGTTGGCGTTGACATCTACCGATTGGCGCTGGGCAGCGCTGGTAATCTCGGTGGTGGTGCTGATTTGCTCGTTAATGGCGCTGATGGTGCTCGATGATTCTTCGGTGGCGGCGGCAATGGTATTCATGCCATCGTGGGCGGTTTGAATGAGCGATTGGATAATGTGATTTTTCTCGCCCGATTGCTGCATGGTGGTGTTCATCAGCCCCGCCACTTGGCGGAAGGTGCCGTGCATGCCACGCTCCACAATCACCCGGTAAAACTTGCCTTGCACCGAGCTTTGGGTGGCATAGCTGGCCTCGCGTAGAAAAGCGTCGACACTATCGGCTAAGCCATTGACCGCAATGCGCAAATCGGCAATGGCGCCGTGGGGCTCTAGGGGGGTGAATAAACGGTCTTCCATGTTACCTTTTTCCAACACACGGCAC
>JBAQUW010000029.1:0-2902 GCA_049297755.1 Alphaproteobacteria bacterium | reverse complement strand
GTAGTTGACAGGTAAACACGTTTAAAGGTATACATATTTTATGGATGATCCAGCATTTAACATCGTTGCCAAGGGCATTCTTGAAAATACATGTTTTCAAGCACGCTGCACCAGCATTTTAGGTCGTTGTGTTACGCAGGCCGATTTAAGATTATGGGTACGTGACCGTGATGAAATACCCACTCAACTCCTCTCCTTTGTGCGCCCACTGCTACCAGTTGATAATACAGAATTGGCCCAACATTTTGGTGTAGTACCCGCTGCTATGGTCATATGGAATATGTGTGCTGAAGCTGAAAAAAATCGTAGTTAATAACGTACCAAGTCAACCCCTACTCAATCACAATCTTCACTGGCCCAGGTTTACGGCTTTCGCTGGCCAACAGGGCTGCCCATACCTTGGTAGCAAGGTTCCGGTACACCTCCGCCGCTTTGCTCTCAGGGGCACTCAGAACCAGCGGTTTGCCCGCATCAGTGTTGGTGCGGATGTGCACATCCAGCGGCACCTCGGCCAGCAGTTCGTAGCCTAGTTCTTTCGCCATGGCGCGGGCGCCACCTTCGCTGAAAATCGGCGTATCCTTCCCGCAATGGGGGCAGCAGAACATGCTCATGTTCTCCACAATGCCCAAAATCGGCACGTTGGTTTTTTTAAACATCTCCAGCCCCTTGCGGGCGTCAATCAGGGCTATATCCTGCGGCGTGCTCACAATCACGGCGCCACTCAAGGCCACCTGCTGCACCAGCGTCAGTTGCGTATCGCCCGTGCCGGGGGGCATATCCACCACCAGCACGTCCAGCGGCGTCTTGGCGGTGCCCCAGCGCACCTGACGCAACATCTGCATCAACGCGCTTTGCACCATGGGGCCGCGCCACACCATGGGGGTATGTTCGTCCACCATAAAGCCCATGCTCATCAGCCGCACGCCGTAGTTGATGACCGGCTCAATCTCTTTCCCGTCGCTCAAAGGTTCTTTATCCGCCACGCCCAACATGCGGGGCTGGCTGGGGCCGTACACATCGGCATCCAACAGGCCCACGCGTTTACCCGCCGCCGCCAACGCCACAGCCAAATTCACCGCCGTGGTGCTTTTACCCACACCGCCTTTGCCGCTGGCCACGGCAATGATGTGCTTTACATGGGGAATTTGAACAGACGGCATAAAAATTCTTTCTCAAATTAACAAATCTGCCGGAAGCCGAAACTCCTTAGCACAGAGCACTTAGCACTTTATCACTGGGGCGTATAGGTTGGTGCTGGTTCGCGCTCAGGGGTTGGCCCGCCCGGAAGCGACATCCGAAACACCGTGCCCGCCTTGCTGGGGTAAAAGGTGACAATCTGGCCCATTTCATTCCCGCACACACGGCCAATCCACGCTTCCCGCCAAAACGGGGCGGCGGTGCTGGGGGCTTCCACCATCTGGGTATCCCGCAGCAGCATCTCGCGGGGGTTGCAATCGGGTTTTTCCCGAATGGCTGCTTTCATAAAACTGCTCCACACATCCTTGGCCAACACGGGGTCGGCCAGCGTGGCACCAGGGGGGCCAGCCTCCAGGTTCACGCCCTGTTTCGTGCCTTCAAAATGCATCATGCGGCGCACGGCTTTCCCGCAGGCCTTAGCCTTGTAGGTGACCGCCCAACTGCCGTGCTCCGGCACGCCATCCAAATTGAATTCCGGCGTTACCAACACGCTCAGGTTATCGGCTTCCAGTTTGCCCAAGGGGCACTTGGCATCCACCTGTTTCTGTTGCTGGGCCAAAATGGTGGCGGCCTGCCCCGCATACGCTGTGGTGGTGTTGGTCAGAAGCTTCGTCATGCGCTCGGTATCGTCGGCGGCATGAGACACAGAGACGAGAAGCGACAGGGCAAGGATTGTTGTTTTCATGACCGTACTGTGCGGGAGCGACTTGCGGCTGTCAATTACTTGCCGTGCCCACGCTTGCTCTTGTTCCGCTTGGTCGACTCCCCCCTCGCAATGCGGGCTTTCTGCACACCCTGCGGCTTGGCCCCTTTGCCGCTGTAGGGGTTCTCGCTGCTTTTAAACACCACCTGAATGGGCAAATTCTGCAACCCCAACGCCACCACCAACTGGTTGCGCAGGTACATTTTGTAACTGTCGGGCACGCTATCCACCCTATTCCCCCACAAGGCAAAGGTGGGCGGGTTGGTTTTCACCTGCGTGGCAAATTTGATTTTCACGACCTTGCCGCTGGCCAAGGGCGGTGGCCGATGCTCCAGCATATCCCCCAAAATCATGTTCAACTTGCTGGTACCCACCCGCAGGCTTTGCTTGGCCATCAGGCTGGCCACGGCGGCCATAACCTTACTCACACCAAAACCTTTGGTGGCGGTGGTGGGCACGGTGAGCACGCTGTGAATGCTATGGATCGTCTTGTTCAACTGCCACGTGGCATCTTCCAAACAGCGTTTGGGGTCTTCCACCACATCCCACTTGTTCAGGGCCACAATCAGGGGTTTTTTGCTGGCCACAATCACGTCGGCAATTTTGCTGTCCTGCGCTTCAAAAACCTTCCACTTGCTGGCCCCGATGCTATGGCTGCTGGCATCCACCATCAGCACCACGGCATCCGCCGCCTTAATGGCGTTGATGCTTTGGGCCACCATCAGCCCCTCCAAATCGTCCACCACTTTGGTGCGTTTCCGCAGGCCCGGGGTATCCACCAACACGTAATCTTGGCCTTGGTAATTAAACGGGTGCCCAATGGCATCCCGCGTCAGCCCCGCCATAGGGCCCGCCAACATGGCCTCGCGCCCCAACAGGGCGTTCACCAACGTGCTTTTGCCCGCGTTGGGCTTGCCCACAATGGCAAGTTTGATAAGCTTAGATGAGGTCAAAGTCATGAGGTCAGAGTCATGGGGTTCGAATATATCATTGTCAGTGGTA
>JBAQUW010000028.1:0-3503 GCA_049297755.1 Alphaproteobacteria bacterium | reverse complement strand
GTTCATGGCTGTGGGGGTGAAGTCGGTAGAGAGGGCAATCAGCCCCAGCTGCCCATCACTTGCTGCCACACGCTCAAGCAAGCTGGGCATTTCTTCCACACATGGTGCGCACCAGCTGGCCCAGATGTTCAGGAGCAAGGTAGGCTCAGGAAAATCCGCCAACGTGCGCGGCGTTTCTTCACCCACCACATGAAAAGAAAGCGCTGGCAATGGCTGCGGTTGCTGGTGGGTGGTTGCAGGACTATAGCCCATGGGCGGCTGCGCATTTTGCCACATGTCCCAGCCTATGCCCGCCGCAGTAAGGGCGGCAATGCTGACCCAAACGGTGGCTTTAGCGTGACGCATGGGTGCCTCGCAACAGGTATAAAAACGCGCTGGCATAGGCTATCTCTGCCGCACAAAATGCCGCCAACCCACCCGCCAGCCCGCTGGTGAAGCCATAGCTGTGCAAACCCACGCCCAGTAAATTTACCCCAAACCATGCCAGCGCCACAATAGCATTCAACCCCACCATGCCTCCCGCCAACCGCACGGGGTTAAGCACGCCCGCCAAGCGGCCATGGAGCAACCATGCCAAGTACAGCACAATCAGCAATGCGCCATTTTCCTTCGGATCCCAGCCCCAAAAGCGCCCCCACGATTGATCAGCCCATACCCCGCCCAACCATGTGCCAATGCTGGTGAGGGCAATGGCGGCAACCAGCAACACAAACCCCGTGCGCAATAAGGGCTTGGCGGCAGCTTCTCCGCCCTGCCACCGCTGCCATAAATATAAGTGGCCATAGGCGCTGGCCACCACACACACGGCGTAGCCAAAGGTGATAATGACCACATGCGTGGCCAACCAAAATTGCGTATTCAGCACGGCCACGAGCATGCCCATGCTATCGCCTTTGCTCACCAGCAATATGCCCAAACTTTGCAGCGCCGTACCACCCAATGTGGCCACCAACAACCCTTGTGTGCGCTGCCTTTTGGCAAGGTATAATCCCATCAGCACCACGGCCAAACCGACAAACAGAATACTCTCGTACAACGTGGCCACAGGTGGCCGCCCCAGCAATACCATGCGGGTGATAATCCCCGCCGTGTGCAGCCCCACCCCCAGCCATGCCAGCCCCATGCTGGTGCGCATCAGCACAGGGTGCTTGGCCATACCCCACACCGTCAGTGCTACCAGCGCCAGCGCATAAAACAGGGCACTTAAACGGAACGGGTTTGCCCGTTGCAACAGCACCTCGGCCTGCAAACGGGTGGGCGAAGCATGGGCACGCATGGCCTGCTGCGCCGCCACCGTGGCCGCCTGCCATGCCGCAGGTTGTTGGTTGATATAGGCTACCGCCATGTGCTGCCAAACCGCCAACTGCCCCACGCTCTCAGGCGTGCTGGCCCCTTGCTCAAACAAACTCCAACCGCTGTGCCATGTGGAGGTCGGGCTGGGGAACAGCCGTGGCTCGGTCAGCGCGCGGTCAGCCTCCATGCGTTTCAATGTTGCGGCCATGGTCAAAATATCGTCCTCTTGCGCTGGGGGCAGCGTGTTGGCCACCGCCACATAGGCATCGCGCTGGGGCTGAAAGTCCACCCAGCTAAACGGCACCGTGGGGGTGACGTGCAACGTGGCCGCCAAGGCGGTATGGCTCACGGCAAACACGGGCAACACCAAGCTCACGCCACGGCTCAGCGCGTAATAGTCTAAACTTTTCACAAACATATCCAGCACGCCTTGTTGGGTTTGCGTGCGTTGCTCAGGCGGCAGCACTTGCAACTGCGCCAGTAAGGGCAAATGGGTTTGAATGGCCAACGCCAACGTCGCAAACGGCACCCGTGCGCCTTTTTTCACCTTCAACTCCAACGCATCAGCCACCGCTTGGCTGGGCAATACAAACAGCGGGCGACTATAGGCTGTCGCTTGGTCAAACCACGCCTCAGCCAGCCAATCAATGGCAGGTAAATCACCCACAGCTTCTTTGCCTGTCAGGCTAGAAAGTTGCGCGCGGGCATAGGTTTCCAAAGGTTTGATACGACCATCGTGCTGCACAGGCAAGTGGGCAAAAGTATCCATCTCAAGCCCATACGCAAAAGGAGCAAAAAGAAAAAATAAAAACAACGCTAGGCGTTTCATTTGCGCGTGCCTTTCATAGCCAGCACCATGTGCCACAACATGCCCAGCCCCATGAGGAACCCTGCCAAGTAAGGCAACAAACGCCCGCGGTTGTGGACAACGGCAATGACGCTGGTATCACCACTTTCAGTTTCCATGAAGGACGATTGATAGAACGTGTAGCCCTTATACCGCAACGGCTCGTTCATACGTATCACCGCAGGCCATGTCAGCGTGCCATCTTGCACCGTCAGCTCGCTGGTATAGCTGCGGGCCATGGCGGTACCAGGGTGGTCGTCTTTGATGAAGTTGGTGACAGTAAGGGTAAAGGGTAATTCTTGCAAAGGTGGCATTTCGCCAGGTACGGCCAAATCGGGCTGGGCAAAGCGGTTGCTGGGGGTGCCTTCTTTCAACAACATCACACCTTCGGTGGTGATAAGGCTGGTGATGAAGCCGCCCACAATCAGCAGCAACGCCCCCGCATGGAGTAAATAGGTGCCAAAGGTGCGGGCGCTTAAGCGGTCGCGCACCATGCGCACCACCAAGCCATAACTCAGCACCGCCAAGGTGGTGTTGCCTGCGGGTAAAGGCACAATTCCTAGCCAAAATATCCATGCATCAAAATAGGTGGCCATGGCGCCATGCAGGCCCATGTTCACCTGTGCCACAGTGCCCAGCACCACCAGCACCATCAGCCACAGCAGCAGCCAAAAAAAGAACGCAGGGGTAGCAGGGGCAAACAACCAACGACGCATGCCTAAGGCATAACACAAAACAGCAAAGCTGTGGCTATAAATTCAGCGATGTATTTGACCTTTCACCCCTAACCCAGTAAACATGTGCCTGTGGGCTGGTAGCTCAGTTGGTTAGAGCAGGGCACTCATAATTATTTGGCTGTCAAGGCTACCCGCTTAATTTTATTAAAGAATTTCTTTAACCCCCTGTCCCGTGGGCCAAATTTGGGCCAATGCCTCTCTGAGAAAATGCGCTTGGCTTAACCTTTAGCTTGCTAGCATCCATAACCCTTTAGTCTTCATCGATGTCTTCAAAAATAGAGCGCTCCTCTTCTCCACTAGCTAGGCTAGGAGAGGATATGTGATTAATAGGCTCAGCAGGATGCTTCCCCATCTCTTCCTTGAAATGATATTTCCAATTTTCTATACAATTTAAAGCTTCAGCTAATTCTTGTAAAGATTCATCTGGAAACAAAATATGTCTAATATTTTCAATACTATCATACAAATCAGCGAAGTGGTCGTCTACATCGCTATCGTTGTCAAAATCACTGGCCTTATTATCAATGATAAGCTCTAATTCAGGGATCAATTCCGCTCGTATTCTTTTTTTATAAACTTCACAGTCGTCTTCATTAAAGAGTTTATATGTATCTCTGCTCATAAAT
>JBAQUW010000027.1:0-6637 GCA_049297755.1 Alphaproteobacteria bacterium | reverse complement strand
ATGCAGGTTGGTGAGCGATTCTAATTTAGCGCCAGGATACGCGAACGATACCCCGCGAAACTCCACCTCGCCTTTCAATTGTTTAATATGCACAAACTCTTGGCCATCGGCACGTTCAACTTCTAAGTGCATAATTTCGTTCAAATTTTGCAAGGCCATCCACGATTGTTGGAAGCGCACAAACAAGCCCACTGCCTGCATCAGCGGCGCCAAGGCGCGACCCACCAACATGCTGGCACCTACTAAGGCGCCCATGGTCATCAGGCCTTCATCGATACGGTACACGCCCCAAATGAGCACGCCTACCGTCACCAAGTTTTGAATGAGCACTGCGGCATTAACGCCCAATTGCGCCAAAAAGCGCGAGCGCGCGCCCACACGGGCACTTTGCCCTACAAATTGTTCCCACTTGCCTTGGGCTTGGCTTTGGGTGCCGAGCGATTTTACTGTTTCAATGCCATTGATGGTTTCCACCAAGTGGCCGTGTTTGTTATCCATATCGTGCGCGGCTTGGCGCACCACGCCCTGCAAGGGCAGCTGCACAAACAAACCAATACCTAAAATGAGCGGAATGGCCAGCAGGGGAATGAGCACCAACGGCCCTGTCATCATGCCAATGAAGAATAAAAACAAGAACATAAAGGGGATATCGATAAAGGTGGTGAGGGTGGAGCTGGTGAAGAAGTCGCGCAGGGTTTCAAACTCGCGCAACTGGTTGGCAAAAGCGCCAGCACTTGCTTGACGCGTGCCCAAACGGCAATTGAGCACTTGTTGGTAAATGCGGCTGGCCAACAAAATATCGGCCCCCTTGCCTGCGGCATCGATAAAATAAGCGCGGAGTTGACGAAAGATAAAGTCGAACACATAGGCAATCATCACCCCCACGGCCAGCACCCACAGGGTTTCGAAGGCGGCATTGGGCACCACGCGGTCGTACACGTTCATGACAAACAAGGGGCTGACCAGCGCCAAAATGTTGGTCAACAAGGCAGCCAGCGCCACTTGCACATACACGCGTTTAAATTGGCCTAACGTACTCCAAAACCAATCGCCGCCAGTTTTAAAATTATCGGCCAGCAATTCAAAGGGCAAGGCGGTGCGCACCAAAATGGTGAAGCCACCGTAGATTTCAGCAAATTCGGCGGGCTGCAACACATTTTCTTTACCCGTTTGCATATCCACCAGCATGTAGCGGCCTTTTTCGGTTTTGGCTTGCAACACGGCAAAGGTTTCGTTTTTAAGGAACACCACGGCAGGCAAGGTGTAGGGGGAAATATCAGCAGGCGCGCGATCGACCACCTTGGCATTGAGCCCTGCACGCTTGGCTGCGCGAATAAACAAATGCGCGGTAAGCTTGTTTTTTTCCAGCGGCAGGCCATTCAGCAGCGAGGTGAGGCTGTGGCGCTTTTTGTAATGCATCATAAGAAACATGAGCGCATTTTGCAGCGTATCGGGCGTGGGCATGGTGTAAGTGGCTGACATACGCACAGTGTAGCCCTACCCTGCCAACATTGTCACGTTTTACAACGTATGAATGCCCCGCGAACAATAATATCGGCAAGGGGTTATGGCAATGTGGGCACAGGCACCACTTGGCCGGTGCGGATACTCTCGGCCGCCAGCAGCGGCAAGCGGGCAGAAAGGAACAACTCGGCCGCCGCAATAGGTGCGCTTTGGCCACGGCAAGCCGCCACAAATGCTTGCAAGCCTGCGGCATGGCCTTTGTTTTGGCCGCGCAACAGGTTGGCGCGGGTGAGTGCGCGCTTGCGGCCACCGCGCATGGTATAGGCCTCGTTAAAGTTATCAATCACGCCCACCATGCCGCTGGCGTACACTTCCACGCGCTCTTTACTAAACGCGCTATCGCCTTCGCTAGTGTAGAAAATTTGGGCGGTGCCGCCGTTGGCAAAGGTCATGGTTACGGCGTAGTTATCTTGCCCGAGGCCACTGGTGGCGTAGAGGCTGACGGGTTGGCTGCCTGAGAGATAGTAGGCAAAGTCGAGGAAGTGGCAGGCTTCGCCAATCAGGCGGCCACCGCCTTCGCGGGCGTCCATCGTCCAGTGCTCACTCGGCAATTGGCCAGCGTTCACCCGCATGAGAATTTGGCGGGGGCCTGCATAAGGCAGAATTTTCATCAGCGCTTGGGTGGCGGGCGCAAAGCGGCGGTTGTAGCCGACCATGAGCACTTTTCCACTGGTTTTGGTGGCGGTGGCGTAGGCTTTTTCCACGTCTTGCAATTCAGCTTCCGTCATGGCCAAAGGTTTTTCCACAAACACATGTTTGCCAGCTTTGAGGGCGGCGCAGGTGAGTGCTGCGTGGCTATCGTGCCGTGTGGCAATGAGTACCGCGTGGGTGGAGCTGTCTTGCCAGACTTCCTGCACATCGCTGGCCGCATAGCCAAATTGGAACCTATCAGCCGCCGCACGGGCGCTGGTGCCGCCTTTGCTGGCGACGCCTGTCAGCTTGGTATCGGGGGTGTTTTTTAAGGCTGGCAACAGCACACTAGCCGCAAAGCCACCTGTGCCAATGCAGGCCACACCCAGCTCTCCCGCTGCCACATGCACGGGCGTAATGGCAATGCGCCGCGAGAGTTTGGTGGCAGAATTGGGGTAATTGAGCACCACGCCCAAGCAGGGCACTTTGTCGGTAATCAGCGTATAAGCTTGCACGGCTTCAGCAATATCGAAGCTGTGGGTGGTGAGGCTTTCCACATTCAGCACGCCATCGGCCAGCAAGTTGGCAATTTCGGCCAAGTTGTCGCGCTCGGTGTGGGGCACATAGCCCACGGGATAGGTTTGGCCGCGTTGCTCAAAATTGGGGTCGTACCGCCCTGCGCCGTAGCTGCGGCTGATGACCACTTCCAGCTCTTTTTTCATAAAATCGGCATAAGGCAATTCGGTGCCCACTTTGCCCACCAAGACCACGCGGGCTTTATCGCGGGCCCATTTGGCAGCGTTTTGAATGGGTTCTTGGCTATCCGTCGCGGCACAAATCAGCACGGCATCGAACCCGCGGCCATTTGTGAAACTGGCAATGGCGGCGTCCACGCCATCGTCTTTCAGGTTAAACGTTTCATCGCACGAAAGTTCATGGGCGAGGCTTAAACGGTCGGCGGCATAATCTAGCCCCATCACGCGGGCACCACTTAATTTGGCCAACTGCGCCGCCAATTGCCCCACCAAGCCTAAGCCCAGCACAGCCACGCGGTCGCCCAACGTGAGCTTACCATTGCGCACGCCATGCAAGGCAATGGCACCCAAGGTGGCATAGCAGCCATCGGCAAATGGCACGTTGGCAGGCAGTGGCGCTACCAAATTCACAGGCACAGCATTCACCTCGGCATGGTTGGCCAAGCCTGCACCTGCCACCACCACGCGGTCGCCCACTTTAAACTGCCCTTTGGCGCGGTCGCCCACTTGCAGCACCGTACCTGCGGCGCTGTAACCCAAGGGAAGTGGCTGTTCCAGTTGCGCCCACACGCTTTTTAAGGTGGGCACCAAGCCATCGCGCTTCAATTTATCCAACACTTTTTTCGCCAAATCAGGGCGCTCTTTGGCTTTGCCGAGCATGGATTTGCTGGCAAAATCAATGAGCATTTTCTCAGTCCCCGCACTAATCAGACTGGCGTGGGTGGCCACCAATACTTCGCCAGCACCACACTGGGGGGCTGGAACATCGGTGAGATAAGGGGCTTTGCCGCGGGGCGATTGGAGAACTTGTTTCATGCCGCTAACTTAGCACGCCAATAGCCTACAGCCAACAGCCTACAGCAAAGAAATCGCCTAAAGTATCAGCCTAAAATCCCCACGGGGTCTACCACCACTTTGCCCGTCACATTCAGGGTTTTAAATTGGGTGTGGGCGGTGGCAAACACCACAATATCGGCGCGTTGCAAGGCTTCCGCCACGGGCAGGTTGGGTATCACCTCCCCTTCCCCATGCTGGCCTGCATGAATGGCGCGGGTGACATGCGGCTCGCACGCGATAATGGTGGCTTGGGTTTGCGCACGCAACAGCTCATAAATGGTCATGGCGGGAGATTCCCGCAAGTCGTCCACATCAGGCTTATACGCCAAGCCCATCACGGCTACGGTGGCCCCAGAAGAATAAGCAGGGTTGGCTTTGAGTGCGGCTTTCACCTTATCCACCACCCATTGCGGCTTGCCATCGTTCACGGCGCGGGCAGTGCGCATCAGCGGTGTCACCTCGGGTGCAGCGTCCACAATAAACCATGGGTCGACAGGGATACAATGCCCGCCCACCCCCGGCCCCGGTTGCAGGATATTCACGCGCGGGTGGCGGTTGGCCAAACGCACCACTTCGCGCACATCTAGCCCCAGTTTATCGCACACCAAGTGCAGTTCGTTCGCAAAGGCAATTTGCACATCGCGGCTGGCATTTTCCACCAGTTTCACCATTTCGGCGGTGGCGGCGGTGGTGGCAATCAGCTCGCCTTTCACAAAGGTTTTATAAAGGGTGAGTGCAGCTTCGGTCGCCTCTGCCGTGAGGCCACCCACATAGCGGTCGTTGTGCACCATCTCATGCAAAGTGTTACCCGGAATGGCGCGTTCAGGGCAAAAGGCAAAGAGCACTTTATCTACCACCGCAGGGTTGGCCTTGGCAATAATGGCACGCACATCACGCTCGGTTGCTCCCATGGGCGAGGTACTTTCCAGCACCACCAAATCGCCCGCCTTCAGCACAGGCGCCACATTACGGGCGGCTGCTTGCACATAACTCATATCGGCCGCATGGGTGGCATGGTCTACGGGAGTGGGGACGGAAATAATAAACACATCAGCAGGTTGCGGGGTCAGAAAAGCCTTGAGCCGCCCACTGGCATGGGCCGCGTGTAACAGCTCCTTCAAGCCTGTTTCTTCAAAGTGCGTTTGGCCCGCATTCACGGCCTCTACCACATGGGGCAACACGTCGACACCAAGAACCGTATGCCCTGCCTGCGCCAATAAACTGGCGGTGGGGAGGCCCATGTAACCGAGGCCGATGACTGAAATTTTTGCCATGTGATTGACTTTCTTGCTTCCTTTTGCGGGAGATGGATTCCAGCTTTCGCTGGAATGACACAGGTTTACCTCTCCCATTCCCGTACATACTGTGGTGCAAACGCTACCACGCGGGGGGCTGTGCCTGCAAGGTACACCTCGGCCGCTGCTGCTGGCGTGGGCAGCAAACCGCAGGCCACACCTGTACTATCTACCACCACAGTGGCATTGGCGCAGTCTTCAGGTGTGGCATGTTCCACCACGGCAATGGTGCGTTGCTGCAGGGTGTAGACGCAACCGCTGGCATCGCAAACAGGCACAGGCAGGGCGGTTTTTGGTATTTCAATCAGCAAATTTTGCTGCAGATAATGCTCAACCGTGCGCATGTTGCCATCGTCCTTTACCACCGCACAGGTGTTGGCGGGCGTGCACAACAGCACACTTTGGCCAGCTTGAAGCAACACCACGGTGGGCGGTTGCAAGGGGGGAATGGCCAGCAATACCGCCAGCAATGCGAGCACAATACCGCTGGCCCAGCGCCAACGGCCACATAACATCAAGGCCATAGCCCCCATGCACAACGCCAAAATAAGCGGCCACCACAGGCTGGCAATGCGCACGCCTTCCCCGCCCCAGCTGGCCAAATAGGCCAAGCCATTCATGCCCTGTTGCATGACCCACAAGGCGGGGTATTCCGCCCCCGCAGGCATCAGCGCCAAGGCCGCCATGCCTGCGGGCATAATCACAAAACCTGTCAGCGGCACGGCTAGCATATTCAGCACAAAGCCGCTGATACTCACCATTTGGAAGTGCGCGGCAGAAAGCGGCAACGTGGCCAAACCCGCCATCACACTCGTCATGAACATACCGCTCACATACCCAATATGCTTGGGCTGGGCATTGGCCCATAACATGAGGGCAAAGGTAGCGGCAAAACTCATTTGGAAACTGGCGGTCAGCACACTCCATGGCCACAAGGCCAGCACGCCCATCAGCGCCACACACCACAAGCGCAAGCCTAATTTGACCCTATCCAGCACCACGGCCAGCAACACCAACGTAATCATCATAAACGCCCGAATGGCTGGAATTTCCGCCCCCGATAGCGCCAAATACGCCAACGCCCCACCCCACGCGGCCATGGCTGCCAACTTTTTGACAGGCCAGCGCAAGGCCACCGTGGGCACGCTGGCCAGCAGCGTACGCACGCCAAAAAAGAGCATGGCGGCCACCATTTCCATATGCAAACCGCTGATACTTAACAAATGCGCCAAACCACTGGTGCGGAAGTTTTGTTGCACCTCCTCCTCCAGCCCATCTTTCACCCCCGTGAGCAAAATGGCCGCGAGGGGGCTGGCTTGCGCACGAATCCGTTCAGCCACGCTGTGCCGCCAGCGTTGCAAGCTGACCCATAAGCTACCGTGGTATTCGGGCAAGCTGGTAAGGTACACCTCTCCCCGCGCATAACCCACGGCATCGAGCCCATTGAAAAAACTATAAAATCGGCTGTCGTAATCGCCCGCAAATTGGGGCGGCATGGGGGGCTGCAACAGGGCTTGAATGGCCACGCCATCACCCAGCCGTATGCCGCCAATGGCCTCGGCCTGTTTTGCTGAAATGCCCACCCTAGCCCCACGT
>JBAQUW010000026.1:0-3667 GCA_049297755.1 Alphaproteobacteria bacterium | reverse complement strand
GTATGGGGCAATGCCAGTGCCATGGCTGCCCTGCGTTACAGTGCTTTAGGGCAGGGAGAAGCCGTACCCGTTGCGCAATGGGCACGCTTGGCCGATGGCGACCGTGGCACCTTCCACGCCGCCTTGCTGCAACATGGCTTGCGGTTATTGTGGGTGGATGCGCCAGCGGCTGATACCACCGCCTTGTTTCAGCGCCCGTTACGCGGCGACCATAGCTATTTATTTACCCTGACTGATAACGGCTTTGTGTTGCTCAATACGTTCCCGCATGTGGGGTATACCAATTTTAAAAACTAAAACTGAATATCCTGAATGGGCGTGCCCACTGGCGCTGTGGTCGAGGCATCTTCGGTGCCCGTGCGCAAAATGGCCTGTAATTTCAGCTGGGTATCGGCACCTTGCCAATCGGTATAACCTTCAATGGTGGCCAGCCACATGCCCGCGCGGTCTATGAGAAACGTAGTGGGTAGCTTGCTCACCCCAAACCCGCCCACAATACTGCCGGTTTTGTCTTGCAGCAGGGGCAGGTGGGCTAAATTCAATTGGGTAAAAAAGTCCACCACTTCGGCGGCGTCCAATTTGTCGACAGATACGGGCAGCACCGCCAAACCCGCTGGCGCATAGCGGTTGGCTAAGGCGTCCAGCGCGGGCATTTCCTTCACACACGGCGTGCACCATGTGGCCCATAGGTTCAGCACCACCACGCGGCCACGATAATTTTTGAGATTGTCTAAGCCCCCAAAGCCATCTTTCCATACCACGGCAGGGGCGGGGGTGGGGTTGCGCAGTTGCCAATCGGCCGGCATGCTAGGCATACCCAGCATTTGGGCATGTGCCATGGCGGCACAGCCTAAAAATGCCGCTGTCAAAAAAAGTTGTCGCGCAGTGCTTGCCATTTGCAGTAGTATAACCCTATGCGCATATTTACCCTAGCATTCCTGTTGTTGATTGTTGCAACTTCCCTCATGGCCTGTGGCCAACGAGTGCCATTGCCCGAAAACCCCAATAAGGTGAAAGACTCCACCAGTTATTGATGTGCGGTATACATTGGCCACAAAAAAATCAGCCGCCCTAAGGGCGGCTGATGACTTAAGCGGCAGAGGATGCCGCCGCAGGTGGCTCGGGGCAAACAACGCTGTAGCACACGCCAAACGGGTTGCTCGTGTACAGCCCCAGCTCATACGCCAGCTGGCGCACCTTGGGCTGAAAAACCCCAAGGTTGTACAGGCTGTGCGGGCTGATGCCTTGGGTTGGTTCTTGCACTGCCAGCGGCAGCGCAATGGTAATTTCCGTGCGTGTCAGCCAGCCCGTTGGCTGTTTCTCCACGTCACTGTTTGTAACGTAGAGCTGCCCGAGCAGCTGTTTTTTCACGGCCTGCGCATAGCTGGCCAGCTGGGGATCGCAGATGGTGGGAGAAAGGTTGCCCAGCCATTCGGTCAAGCTCCCCAGCAAGTTTTCCTGTGCCCGCACGTCGGGTTGGCTGGTGTGGTGAATCAACGCAGAAAGCGTCACCAAAGTGGAGGTGTAAATTTTCATAAAGATGTCTCCTGTTGCAGAAGGTTCTATTGTATACCTTAAGGGGTGCGCTGGCAAGTCTTTTTTGCCACAACGGGTGGGTTTGCCTGTGGGCGGGGCTTGGCAAAGTGTTGTTTTTGCGGTTTAATGGCGGCAGAAAATAAAAAGGTTCCGCATGGGCTTAAGCAAAAATCTCAACTACGCCTACTATCCGGGCTGTGCCGCCAAACAAATTCAGAAGGAGGCCGACTGGTCGGCCCGCGCCGTGTGCAAGCAGTTGGGTATAACGCTGCACGACATGCCTGCCGCCACCTGCTGCGGCGCTGGTAACTTGCAAGAGCACGATTTGGCCGCGGGCCTCTGCGTCAACGCCCGCATTTTTAGCCAGGCGGAAGAAATGGGCATGGATATTGTCACCATTTGCAACACCTGCCTGCAAACCTTCCGCTACGCCCACCACCGCTTGCACCACGAGCCTGAGCTGTTGGAGAAAATCAACGGTATCCTCAAAGCCGCAGGCGTACGCCCCTATGGCGCCACCATTGAAGTGAAGCACCTGACATGGGTGTTGGTGGACGACATCGGTACCGACAAACTCAAAAAACACATCAGCAACCCTTTGAATGGACTCAAAGTGGCGCCCTTCTACGGCTGCCACGCCATGCGCCCGAAGGAGATTTTCGCAGGACGTGGTGGCACCATCAATGGCCCCATGTATTTAGAAAAAGTCATTGCCGCCATGGGTGGCGAAAGTGTGGATTATGCGGGCAAAGACAAATGCTGCGGCTTCCATACCATGCTGGTGAATGAGAAGGAATTTTTGCACATGAGCGGTGGCCACGCCCTGCAAGCCAAAAGCAAAGGGGCGGAAGTCATGACCAGCCCCTGCACCCTGTGCGACATGAGCCTAGGCGCTTACCAAAGCCGTGCTGAAAAAGCTATGGGCAAAACCATTGATTTACCTGAAATGAACATTGCCCAACTGCTGGGCACCGCCATGGGGATTGACGCCAAAACGCTGGGCATAAGCCGCCTGCACCAAGACCCCCGCACCGCTATGAAACGGAGAGGAATGCGCATATGAAAAAACTGATCACTTTGACCCTCTTGCTCGCCGTGATGGTGACGCTGGCTGCCCATGCCAACGACATGCAGCACGCCATTGATGGCGGTAAAGATATGATTCTTGATGTGGTGCGCCAAGTGCTGAAAGTGGTGGTAGAATTTATTGGCGATGTGCTCGATGAATTCGTCCGCGCCATTCGCGACCTGATGCACGGCACCTCCACCAAAAATTAAATGAATCGTGTATGCAAAAGCCCCCGTGAAGGGGGCTTTTGTTAGGCGTTGGTTGGTGGGGCTTGCGGGCCAATCCACACCGCTTGCACGGGCAGGCAGTGGTCTTGAATGAGCGTCAAATTGTGGGTCCTGACGCTTTCGCCCGTATCCACAATGTCAAATGCTATATCGGCCCAACCGTTGGCCACAGCGGCTTCACAGCCGCCGATGCGGGGTTCAATGCTGATACGCGCGAACACCGCAGGCATGGCATAAAACAACCATTGCCGTGCCACGTTGGGGTAGCTGGTTACCATGCGGATGGTGCCTGTGGGCGGCAACTCTGCCGTTTTGCCATAAATGGCAAAACGGCATTGTCCAAAGGGTAGCGCCACGGTGGGCAAGGCTGGCGCTAATTCTGCCGCTTTGTCCGAGCCGCACACAAAGCCGTATAGACGGCCTTTTTGGTAGTCGGCCAGCAGGTCTTCCGCGCGGCCTTCCACAAAAGCCCTGCTCAGGCCTACGGTAAACGGAATGCAAGAGCCAGCGCGCCATTCGGCTAAGTCTTTGGCTTTTTTGTGTAGCAATTGCTGGTGCCGTTTGGGCCCTGCTTTAGGCAAGCCAATGGGGAGTAGAGGGGTACTCATAGAGGTCTCCTATAAAAAGATTGAGGTGTTTATGTAGTGCTGTACTAATACAGCATAACAAAGCGTCTGGCAACAAAAATATGTAGAAATTTTCGCCCCATGGCGTAAGCTACCCCCATTCCATGATCAACAAAGTGCACACCACAGGGGAAAACCCGCACGAACAGCGCCTGTATCGGGCCCTGCTGCAATTGAAAACCCCCAAGGAATGCGCCGCTTTTATGGGC
>JBAQUW010000025.1:0-18254 GCA_049297755.1 Alphaproteobacteria bacterium | reverse complement strand
TTGTTATTTGCAGCAATGCTTTGGAATATTTGTCTGCCACAAAAGCATGGTTGGCTGCAAAAGAGGGCCTCAAAGAGGGTGCTGTGTTGCGAGACCGCTTTCTACCTACGGATAGGCATCTGTAAGCCTCCACCGCCGCCGCCCTTACAGGTGGCGGCGGTTCTTTTTTACGCACACCCTTGCAAACGCCATCATTTTTCTCCATATAAGCTGCCACTGCCACATCTTCACACTGTTAACAGGAGGAAACCATGCCGGTTTCTGTACTGCTCACCGCCTACTTCGGCCTGCTCACCGCCTTTTTGTGGGCCGTGCCCAAGGCATTGCCGCTGTCGTTTGGCAACCCATACACTTATGGGCTTATCATTCCCGCGTGGACGCTGCCCTTTATATGGTCGCACCTTGTCCGCGCAGGTGTGCCCATGAGTATTCTGGGCCCACTCGATAGCGTCGCCGTGGCCACCATCGCTACCCTTGTGGGCGTGCTGGCCTATGGCGATAAGCTCTCGCTGGCCAAGGTTGCCGTCCTCGGCTGCATCATCGTGTTGTTGGTGGTGTATAGCCGCATGGAATAGGGGGCTTGCCCTTTCCGCCGCCGCCCTCATCAAGGGGGCGGCGGTTCTTTTTTGCAAGCTGTTGGGCAGGGGCGTTATGGCAATCTGCCTCTTTTTTGTGCAACGGTATACACTTATCCCCAAGCTGTGGCACTTTCGCCTCTTGCATACGGAAAAATTTTGAGTATAGTGGCGCCTATCACAACAAGACCAAAAACCAACAGACAATAACCGGTAAGGGAGTAAAGCTATGGTGCAAATTACAAATTTGGATGAAAAAGTACGCGAGCAACTGCGTCACAAAATTATTTCTGGCGAAATGGCTGGCGGTTTCCACCTGTCCGAGCTGAAAATCTCGAAAGAATTCAGCGTCTCTCGCACCCCCGTGCGCGAAGCCTTGTGCGCCTTGGCCGCCGATGGCCTGATTGAAATGATTCCTCACCGCGGTGCCTTTGTCACCAACGTGCCCCAAGATATCCGCGTGGACCAATACCGCACCTATGGCATGTTCATGGGCATGGTGGCCAAACTGGCCTGCGAGAACGGCAACATTGAACTGTTGCTCGACCTTGAAACCGCTGTGGCCGCCCTCACCGACGCCGCCAGCGAAAACGAAGACAGCTACAACGATGCTCTGACCCAAGTCAACAGCATGCTCCGCGCCGCCGCTGGCAGCAGCACTGTGGCCGAAGCGTTAGAAATGGTGACCCGTCGCGCCAACGTGGCCGCCCTGTGGAACCAAGCCTACGCCCAGCGTAAAGAAATGACCAGCCAGTACAAAACCTTGCTGGCCGCCATCAAAGCCAAAAAAGTGGACGATGCTGAAAAAACCATGCGCACCATCATGGCCAGCCTCACCAACCCCGTGGTGGCGATGTTGAATACCCACGCCGCTAAACCACAAGTGGCAAACTAAGCGTTATCTGTTTGGGCACTGCCCATGCAAAAATCGCACAACCAAGGGGGCCGAAAGGCTCTCTTTGGTTATCATGTTCCGTACTTTGGAGTAGAGTAGACGGCGCATGACCTTTTTTGTGCTCCTTATTCTGCCCTATGTGTTCGGCATGTCCTTGCTGATGATGGTGCTGTCGTCACTCAAGTACGTCCCCTACATTGTCGCCATCGGCCTCGTCATCATCCTGCTGGCCTGGGTGCTAGGGTAGGGGAATAAAAAAGGCCGCCCAAAGGCGGCCAGTCTCTCAGGTGCCGTAAAGCAGGCGGCGTTTCTCCGCATCTGCCTTTGCCAGCAACCACCAACGGTACTCGCGTACACTCATGGCGGTGGGGCTGCGCTCCAGCCAGTCATGGCTATCAGTACTTACGGTGGGCAAATGCACCGTGGTGCTGTAGGTCTGGCTGTAGTGGCGCCGTTCCTCGTCATAATACTGTGCGCCTTCGTAAGCGCTGGCCAGTACTGTGGGCGTGGTCGGCAGCTGGAACTCCCGCACCGTGGCGTGTTGCACCAGCTCGGCTGGCAGCTCCAGCTTGCGCCGCAGCAACAGCTTGGCGTGCAAGGGGGTGTGGGCCAGAACCAGATGGTCCTCGTCCAGCACTTGCTCGCCACACTTATACACATAGCCGCTGTTTTGGCGCAGGCTCACCTGATATAGGCGCAGTGTCTTGGTCATCGGGCTTCTCCGTTTAACCCCCCAGCCACCCCAGTGGTGGCTGTAAAGGGCTCGGTTTTTAAGCTTCGTCACAGGCCCGCAAGCGGGTGTTGCCGTGAGAAGGGTTGCAGGGAAGAAGCAGTTAAGTTCTTCGCCAGGTTAAACGGGTGCCGATGTGATTTGTGGCTTTATAGTGTGTGGTATACATATTGTCAAGTGCTGTCACACAAACCCGCCCACCAAACCAGCAAACCCCTTGGCAAACGCCCCAAATCCACCTATTCTGCCGCCATTAAGCAAAAGGAAAAAGATATGTTGGGCCCCATCGGCAAACTTGTTGGCAAAATTTTCGGTACGCGTAACGCCAAATACCTCAAAAGCATTCAGCCATTGGTGCATAAAATCAATGGGTTGGAGTCTGTTGTGCAAACCTTAGGCCCCGATGGCCTAAAAGCCGCTTTTGCCGCCCTCAAAACCCGCCACGCCAAAGGCGAAAGTCTCGATAGCCTGCTGCCCGAAAGCTTCGCCCTCACGCGCGAAGCCGCCAAGCGCAGCCTTGGCCTCCGCCCGTTCGATGTGCAATTGCTGGGCGGGATTATCCTCCACCAAGGCAAAATTGCGGAAATGAAAACCGGTGAGGGCAAAACCCTCATGGCCACGCTGGCCGCCAGTTTAAACGCGCTGTCTGGCAAGGGTGTGCATTTGGTGACCGTGAACGATTACCTCGCCCACCGCGATGCCGAGTGGATGCGCCCCGTGTACGAAGCCCTCGGTTTAACGGTGGCCAGCGTTGTCCACGGCCAAAATGCCGCCACCCGCCAAGCCGCGTATCAAGCCGATGTGACCTATGCCACCAATAACGAATTGGGCTTCGATTACCTGCGCGACAACATGGCTTACGAACCCAGCCAACTGGTGCAGCGCGGCCAACCCTTTGCCATTGTCGACGAAGTCGATAGTATCCTGATTGATGAAGCCCGTACCCCGCTCATCATCAGCGGCCCCATTGAAGACCGTACAGAAATGTACATTAAAATCAACGCCTTGCTCCCCAATTTTGTGAACAAAGACGACTTTGAAGTCGATGAAAAAATGCGCCAAGTGACGCTGACAGAGGCTGGCACCGATAAAGCCGAAGCCTTGCTGCGCGATGCGGGCCTGATGCAAGAGGGCGAAAGCATTTACGATATCCACCACGTCTCATTGGTGCACCACCTGAACAATGCGCTGCGCGCCCACCACATGTTCACGCGCGATGTGCAATATATTGTCAAAGACGATGCCGTCATTCTCATCGATGAATTCACCGGCCGCATGACGCCGGGCCGCCGCCTGTCCGATGGCCTCCACCAAGCCATCGAAGCCAAGGAAGGTGTAAAAATTCAAACCGAAAATACCACTTTAGCTTCAGTTACTTACCAAAACTACTTCAGGTTGTACGCGAAGCTGGCAGGTATGACCGGAACCGCCGAAACAGAAGCCGAAGAGTTCGGCGAAATCTACAATTTAGAAGTGATTATTGTGCCCACCAACGTGCCTGTTTCGCGTGCCGATGTGGCCGATATTGTCTACCGCAAACGCGCCTTTAAATTGCAGGCCATTGTGAAAGATATTCAAGATTGTTTCACCCGTGGCCAGCCCGTGTTGGTGGGAACTACCTCAATTGAAAAATCGGAAGAATTGGCCACTTTGCTGCGCGAAGCAGGCGTGCCCCACCAAGTGCTGAACGCCCGTTACCACGAGCAAGAGGCCGATATTGTCTCGCAAGCAGGCCGCAAAGGCGCCGTCACCATTGCCACCAACATGGCAGGCCGCGGGACAGATATTAAGCTGGGCGGCAACCTCGATAAGCTGCTCATGGGCGTGGAAGACGCCGCCGAACGCGACCGCCTCACCGCCGAACATGCCGCCGAAAAAGCGGAAGTTTTGGCCGCAGGTGGCCTGCGCGTATTGGGCACCGAACGCCACGAAAGCCGCCGGATTGATAACCAACTGCGTGGCCGCAGTGGCCGCCAAGGCGACCCAGGCAGCAGCGTGTTTTACCTGAGCCTGCAAGACGATTTGATGCGCATTTTTGCCACCAACTTGGATGCACTCATGGGGCGCTTCAACATGCCCGAACATGAAAGCATTCAACACCCATGGGTCAGCAAATCCATCGAAACCGCCCAACGTAAAATTGAAGGCATGCACTTCGATAGCCGTAAACATGTGCTCAAGTTCGATAATATTCTCAACGAACAACGCAAAGTGATTTACGACCAGCGCCGCGATATTTTAAGCTCGGAACAAGTGGACGACGTGGTGCAAGACTTCCGCGCCGATGTGCTCGATGCCCTGATTACCCACCATATCGACCCCACCCAACCCGATGAAAATTGGACGCTGGATACCCTCAGCGCCGACTTGGTCAACCAATTCATGATGCAAATCCCCCTGCAAAAATGGCTGGATGAAGCAGAGAATGATGTGGAAAAAGTGACGGCACGCCTGCACGAAGCCGCCAGCATCACATGGGCGGAAAAGGAAAAAGAAGTCACCCCCGCCGTGCTGCGTCGCTTGGAAAAATATGTACTGCTCCAAGTTATAGACCGCCTGTGGCGCGGCCATTTGCAGCAGCTCGACCACCTGCGCCAAGGCATTGGCCTGCGTGGCTATGCGCAGAAGGACCCCATCAACGAATTCTCGCGCGAAGCCTTCCTGTTGTTCGAGGAAATGTTGCTGAACATCCGCACCGAAACCGTCACCGTCCTCGCCCGCCTGCATGTGCGGCAAGAAGACGCCGCCAGCGTGCAAGCTGCCGCTGAGGCCGAAATGCCCCAACAGGCCGTGCCACAACCCACTCCTGTGGCCGATGACAGTCAATTCCGCAACCTGAACATCAACCGCAACGCCCCATGCCCTTGCGGTAGCGGTAAAAAATACAAGCACTGCCACGGCAGTTTGTAAGCGGCCTTGAAAATGCACTCAAGGCGCCCTATCTGTTCAAAACAATAGGGAAGTTGGGGGGTATGACGGTTATTTTAAGCTATGGTTTTGCACATGTTACGCCGCTTTGCTCACAGGCGTTTGGTGGCGTTCATTTTACGCCCTCTGAGGAAGATATGCCCGCCCATATAGCCGATATTTTAGCGGTAGAGCACGCCGCAGGTAAGCGTATTGGCTTGTTGGTGGATGATGAGCATGGCCGTCATATCCCCGCCTTCATTGATTTTGTGCAAAGTCACGATGTTGTGGTACAGCTCAAGCGGCCTGCCGATATTCAAACGTTTTTACTCCATGTGCAGCAGGCAGGGCTTATGTCGCAGCTGAATATCAGCTGGGATAACGATTTAGGCGTACAAAATGGTATAAATGAAGAAGCCCGTGAAGTACTGAAATGGATGCGCGACCGTGTGCTGCAATGTAGCTATGTGGTAGATGATGCTACATTGTTGGCCGAAAAATTGGATATGCCCAAGTCCATGCAAGTGCATTCGCAAAACAACCAAGCCGCCAAAGAAATGCGGTCTATAGTCAATGATATGGAAAGCGCCATTGCGCAGAGAGATAGAGAAATATAATGGCGTCCCCACGGGGAATCGAACCCCGGTTTCCACCGTGAAAGGGTAGCGTCCTAACCGCTAGACGATGGGGACGCAGCGAGCTACGCCGAGGGTGGATATAACCCGCTTCCACCCCCCGCGCAAGTGTTTTTTACGCAACCTCGCGTTTTTCTGTGGGGAAGGGGGAGGCAGGGCTGGATTGCTGTTGTGCCTGCTGCACGCTTTTAAACCCTCTTCTCGGGTTCTTATCTCTTTTCTGCTAGTGGTTTGCTAGTGGCTGTGTTTAGAAAATAAAATGGAGCGGGAAAAGGGATTCGAACCCTCGACCTTCTCCTTGGCAAGGAGACGCTCTACCCCTGAGCTATTCCCGCTCGGCACATACAGTGATGCACTGAACTGGGGTGGTTTATAACTGTAAGGTGGGCGTCTGGCAAGCAGAAAAAACATGTTTTGCTCAACCTTTTTGCACAGCTGGCTTTTAACAGGCTTGACGCCGCGCCCTGCCTCCCGTAAAACCCACCTGTTGCCTAACCCGTGGCCGGGTGGTGAAGAGGCTCAACACAGCGGTTTGCAAAACCGTCATTTCGCGGGTTCGAATCCCGCCCCGGCCTCCAAAAAACCAAATCTTGCGCAGCAATTTGACATTTTCCCCAATCCTGCTACATTTCCTCCATTAAAGCCCCATTTAAAGGAGATACACCCATGACCGCCGATTTATCCCAACGTATGCAAGGCGCTTTGAATAGCCTCACGCAAGAATTCAACGGCCTGCGCACCGGCCGCGCCAGCCCCGATTTGCTCAACCCCGTGAAGGTGGAAGCCTACGGCCAATCTATGCCCATTTCGCAAGTGGCCAGCGTGAGCGTGCCCGAAACCCGCACCATCAGCGTGCAAGTGTGGGATAAAGGCATGGTGGCAGCGGTGGAAAAAGCCATTAAAGACAGCGGTTTAGGGCTGAACCCCAACGTGGCAGGCCAAACCATTCGGCTGAATTTGCCAGAATTGAACGAGCAACGCCGCTTGGAACTGATTAAAGTGGCCAAAAAATATGCCGAAGACACCCGTGTGGCCATTCGTAACGTGCGGCGCGATGGCATGGACGCCCTGAAAAAACAGGAAAAAGCAGGCGAATTGTCGGAAGATGAATTGAAGCGCGAAGAAACCAAAGTGCAAAAACTCACCGATGAGTTTATTGCCAAAGTGGAAGATATGCTGGCGAAAAAGGAAAAAGACATCACCACGGTCTAACCTTTACGGCGGCAATTCCCTTTGCCAAAACACCAACCTTCTGGCATAGAGAACCCATGGAATTCGCCAAACTGCCCCAACATGTCGCCTTTATTATGGATGGCAATGGCCGTTGGGCACAACGTATTGGCCTGCTGCGGCTGGAAGGCCACCGCCGTGGCATCAAAACTGTGGAAAACATGGCGGAAGAAGCCAAGCGTTTGGGCATTCCTTACGTCACATTTTATGCGTTTTCTACCGAAAATTGGCAGCGCCCGTTTGAAGAAGTCAGCGGCCTCATGAACCTGCTGCGCGAATTTTTCACCCAGCGTCTCGCCGAAATTGCCGCCAAAAATATTCGCATTCGCTTTATTGGCGACCGCCGCCCCGAAGGCAAACTGCCCGCCGATGTGTTAGCTATTATGGGCGAAGCGGAAGAAAAAACCGCGCACAACACCGGCGTCACCCTCATCTTTGCCATCAACTACAGTGGTCGCGATGAGCTGAAACGCGCCATGGGCTACTTTGCCGAAGATGTGCAAGCAGGGGTAAAAACCCCATGGAGCTTGGACGAGGAGGGGCTGGCCAAGTACCTCGATACCGCCACATTCCCCGACCCCGACCTGCTCATCCGCACCAGTGGCGAAGAGCGCATCAGCAACTTTTTGCTGTGGCAATTGGCCTATACCGAACTGGTTTTTCACGAAACCCCATGGCCCGACTTTACCGTGGCCGATTTTCACGACTGCCTCAGCGAATATGTGTCCCGCGACCGCCGCTTTGGCAAAGTGGCCGCACCCTCTAAGCCCGACGATATTGTGGAATAATGAAGGTCAAACGCACAAGCCCCCGTGAGGGGGCTTGTTCATTCAGGCATGGCCAGCGTAGTTCACAGTGGCCAAAGGGGTTCCGTGGTGGCGCAGATGAGGAGAGAGAAACCCTCCCATTGCCGCTAACAGCAGAGAAATATGCGGCAAACCCGTGGTGTCCACCAAGCGGTTTCTCAGCCAAGTTTCTACCTTGGCCAGCACCTCGGTGCTACGCGCAGGGCCCAAAACATAGGCATTTTCACCCGTATCTCCCTCAAGATAAGAGGAAACAATACGGCTGCCCACGCTGTGCGGGGTGTCCGACATCGCCAGCACAAAGCCGGCATCGCCGCTCACAACCACAGCAAAGGGGTGCTCTTTCGCCTGTTCTTCCAGCGCAAAGGCCAAGCCCAGCAGCTCTTCATGGAGTTTGAACGTCAGTTTCATGACTTCACTCCTTTCTAAACGGGCTGATGTGGTAACCTTTAAACTGTACACCAACGCAATCCCCTATGCCAGAAAAAGACAGAGGGAGCAGCAATGGCTGCTCCCTCTGTGTGCTTAAGATGTTGTGGTGGTTACTGAACTATCTTAAGGGTCATCTTCAGTGTATAGCCCACGCCCTGTGCCGTAAAGTAGCCAGAAAGAAAAAGGGCTGCTATACCACCTACAAACAAACACCACGTTAAGCATCTGTCTGCATAGTGCTCAATATGGCGGGCGCGCATGCCCGACACTTTTCTTTGTGAAGCCTCCACCGCAGCAGCTATGCTGCCAATTACGGCCATGCCAAACGGCAAGGCCCACAACACGTCAGGCAGCGCATAGCCCGTAAAAACAAAACTCAAAACGCCAGATGCGCCAATCAGCATAAAAAGGGCAAGGTCCATAATAAACCTCCAAGATGTTACAAATCACAGCCTTTTTATATATCTATCCCTGTCAAAAAAGCAAGACACTTTTGCCACACCCCCACACCTACAGCGGTGCAACGTCGCCGCTTCTTCCTTGCTTTGGCCTGCTTTTCCAAGTAAACATGGCTCTTATGCGGAGAGAGCGCTTAACCCTTGTTTGTACCCTGTTGGCCACTTGCGGCCTGTTTTTTGCGGCTTCTGTAGCCCAAGCTGTCGCCATTCCTCCCATTTATGTGGAGCGCACCGTAGCCCTGCAAAAAAACGAAAACTTGGTGGAAGCCATTACCCGCGCAGGCATTCCGTTCACCGAAGCCCACTTAGCCGCCGCCCCCCTCGCCAAAGCCGTGGCCATGAACAAGTTCCGTCCAGGCGATAAAATTACCGTCAATTACACCGAAAGCTCCGATAAACTGCTCTCACTCGCCTTTAACGCCCCCAACGATAAAAAAGCCAAAGTAAAGCTGGTGGGCGATAGCTACGTCGCCACCGTGCTCGACCGCCCCCTGAAGGAAGGCCGTGGCATTGCCGTTGGCCACATCAAAGGCTCGCTTTACCAAGCCGCCAACAAAGCAGGCTTGCCTGCCGCCTTGGTGCCCGATTTCGCTAACCTGTTCTCCTACGATGTGGATTTTACCCGCGAAGTGAAAGAAGGCGACGTTTTCCGCGTCGTCTTTGAAGAAACCCGCGATGAAAATGGCGAATACCTGCGCAGCGGCAACATTCTGGCGGCAGAATTCTACGCCAGCGGCAAAAAATACGCCGCCTACCGCTTTAAAGACGATTTTGGCAGCGTCGAATACTTCAACGACAAAGGCGAAACCAAGAAAAAGTTGCTTATGCGCACGCCGCTGGAGTTCACCCGCATCAGCAGCCACTTTAACCCCAACCGCAAACACCCCATTTTGGGCTACACCCGCGCCCACCGTGGCACAGACTTTGCCGCGCCCACGGGCACTCCCGTTAAAGCCAGCGGCAATGGCGAGGTTGTGGCCGTCAAGTTGAACGGCGCCCATGGCAAATATGTCAAAATCCGCCACAACGGCACCTACAGCACCAGCTATTCTCACCTCTCACGCTATGCCAAAAACCTGCGCCCAGGCCAAACAGTCAAGCAAGGCCAAGTCATTGCCTACGTCGGCACCACCGGCCGCAGCACTGGCCCCCACCTGCATTACGAAGTGCACGTGAACGGCCAACAAGTGAACGCCCTCAGCACCAAACTCCCCACCGGCAGCCCCCTCAGCCGTGGCAACAAAGCCGCCTTTAACTACTACGTGGCGAACATCCAAAAACTCTGGGCCGCCGCCGAAACCAAACTGGCTAGCACCGAAACCCCCACCAAAGTGCGTTAAAGCTCTTCGTCTAAAGTGCGATCAAGCTCTGCTTGCATGGCTAAGGTCTGCCGCTCATTTGTAGCTTTATCCGAAGTGAGTTCGTGAACCAAAGCGTAGTTACAGCCCGCCAGTATGGCTTTTATGGCGCGAATGCGCTCTTTTGCCTCATCAAGTCCTGCCAAAGCTTGCCGCCAGCCACGTTCGGCAACGGCCTCGGCAGTAAAGTGTTGTTCAATATTGGCCAACTCTATTAAAGCTTCAGTCTGGGTTTGGGTATTAGCATCAGCTAACGCATCTTCCCAATTGGCATGAATAAAATTGAACCCATAGTATTTCGTCTCACCACTTTGGTAGGCAGCCAGCAAACCTGAACGATCTTCCTTGAATTCAGCGGCATCTAAAGCTTTGTCATAATTAAGAACCTCTAAAAGCTCTTTTAATTTGGCAAGTTTAGCAATTTTGGTGAACGGGAGCGCCAGTAAATCGCCTCCAGCCTCTTGCTCTAACCAAGCCATTTCTATAATGGCTTGCTCCATCAGATTTTGTAAATCATTTTGTACCAATTCCAGATGAGAACCATTGGCAATTAAACTCTGGCTAGCCTCTAACAGCATGTCTAAATCCTCGCGGGCAAGGGGCGAAGTTTCTGGCCCTTCTGTACGTACAAAATCAGCCAGTTCACCATCGCTCATACCAGCCAAAGCCTGCCCAAAATCGCTGGCAGCAATATCTGCCGCCATGCCTGCAATCGCGGCACGCAAGTCGGCATCGTGGCTGGTGGTGTCGTCAAAACTCATATCTCATATATGGGGTTGTCAGTTAAATAATGCAAGCCCACTTGTAAAATTTGTGTACGGTTCCATAATACACATGTCTACCGAACCATCTTAGCGTTTACCACCCCGGTAGATTAGGGGTAAACGCGTGCCAAATATCTCAGGAGGATCAAATGGCACAGAACAACAAGCGTACCGCTCGTGGCTCACACAAGCCTTCGGATAATCGCGCGTTCCGCGATTATTCGAAGATGGGTACCTTGGAGGCCGCCGCCTTCGCTCGGAAGGACGGCACTGACGCGCTCAGCGCGATCAACCGCATCGGGGATGACTTCGTTGCTCTCGTGCGTAACGAGAGCAACCGGCAAGGCCTCGCCGCAGACCAGCCGCTCGACGCGCTGGACTGGGATGTCCCAACGGCTCAGGGCTTTTCCAAGCCTGACCCCGCGCTTGTCGCCGTGTACAAGCTCGGGTATATCGTCATGACCAGGAGACTGGTCAAGGCGAAGAAGCCGGTGCCGCTGACCTTCACGGTCAACGGCGATGTGCAGATGACGGCAGCCGCCGCCATCGCTCTGGTGGAAACGCCAGAAGTCAAGGCTCTCGACAAGCCGGCTGCCTGAATAAGGCACTTGTCGACCCACAACTCCTGACTACGGGCCCCCTCAGACGGGGCCCGTGGTGTTTTATAGTGTGGGTAAATTAAAAACGCCACATGTGTGACGCTTTTTAGGGTATGATTAGTTAATCGTCTAATCCTTTGGCGCGTGTTCGGCGTGGGGGTACGGGTGTCCGCCAATCTATATTACCTATAAGATCATCAACTTTAGCTGCAAGATTTTGACGCTCACTTAATTCTTGCATATGCGCCGCAACTTCAGCGTCTGTTTTGCCAAATTGCTCCAAAATAACTGCGGTTTGTTTTTCAGGAATCCTCCCAAAAGCATCATAGGCCTTACGCATCATGGCGGTATGCCCGCTGGCATCAAGGCTGGTATCGTTGCCTAAAGCAGAAGCTAAAGCCAAGCTAAAGGTACGAATAGCGCGGGTGTCTTTACCTTGACCAAACCCAGCAGAAATGTGTTTAACTAAGTTAATTAACTCTTGAATATCTTGCGGTTTTGCCTGCGCTACGTCTTGCATAAACATGGCAATAGCAGCTTCTTTTAACAGAGCCTGTTCAGCCGTACCATCTCCCTCAATAGGGGTGGTGAGTAGTTCCTGTAATTTTTGCTTCAAGCTCATGGATATTTACTCCTTTCTCTGCATATAGGTCTGTCAGCTGTATATTTCAAGTGGGTATTGCCTAAAAAATGAACCCCCCAGCAAAAGCTGGGGGGCAGGCAAGCGCGGGTTAAATCGCGCTTACCACGGGCTTAGACAACGGTTGAACGTTGCTCTTGCCCTGACCGCTAGGGGTAGCGGGGACGTTAGCCTTCGCAGGCGCGTCCTTATACAACCCGAGACTCTCTGAAATCTCGATGTTGCCCTGCCCGGTCAGGGACAGGATGAAGGTGGCAATCAGCATGAACCAGCTGAGAGCCGTGATCGTGTTATCGCTGAAGCTGGTGAGGAGCTTCAAAGCATCGTGGACCAGGTCCACAATCACGAACACGCCGATAACGCCATAGCCGAGTGATCCCACCACGGCAATGGTAGCCAAGCGAATAATCTGTTCGCGAGGCATATCGGTCTTTTTGAAGTTGGTCACCGCCATCTTACCGAGGTAAGACGGCACATTCACCATGACCACGCCGCACACCGCTGGGATTGCCAGGGCGAGGATGAGAACGGCGTACCCGAACGGTGTGTCAAATTTGAGTTTGACAAACACGGACAGGCAAATCATTAGCAGCTCGTTGGACACGAAGAACCAGAGAAAGCCCTTCTGGAAGTCCTGAGCCTTCTTCTTCTTGTTGATATCCCACATCAGCTCGACGCTGAGGTTGGAGAAGAAGCGAAGTACCCCGTACACAATCAGCCCGATGAGGCCGAAAATGAACGAAGTGATGCCAATGGCTTGGTCGGCAGGCATGCCAAACCAAGTCGCGATCTTGCTGGAGATGTGACCCGAAACGGTAAATACACCGTAGGCCATCATTGATCCCAGCACGCCGAATATCACGGTGGATTTTTCGACGTTGGGCACCTTCATGCCCGAGAAGTTGAGCTTCATAGAAAATCCCCTATGGTTGAAGCGCTTCAGATGGTCCGGACGGGTGATCAGCCCATAGTGTCCTTGACAAAATGATTATGTGCCACTCCACAAGTGTATGCAACCCTTTGATGAAAATAAACTGACAGGCTAAAAATGGGTGGAGAAAAATGCATCAAAAAGTTGCGGGCCAATTTGCAGGGTCGGTTGCCTAAAAAAGTGGCAAAATGGGTGGCGGTAGGGGAGCGTATCCCACCCTGCCCTCCAATCTGCCGCAATGTATACAAAATGGACCGTGGAGCCGCTGCGGAGCCGAAATATTACAAAAGTTATATCAATAAAATCAATGTTTTATTTTGCAAAGCCGCTTTGGAGCCGAATTTGTACAAACTCCATATATAGGGGGTGACAATAGGGGGTGACACGGGCGCAAAAGGGCGGTAGAATGGCGCCATGAACACACCCGTTAAACCCTTGATGCATAACAAAAAAGGCGTCATTTTAGGCGTCGCCAACCAACACAGTTTGGCCTGGGGAATTGCCCAAGCCCTGCACGCCCACGGCGCCGAATTGGCCTTTACGTACTTCGATAAAGTGGAAAAATTAGGGCCACGCCTCACAGAAATGGCGGCTACCTTGGGTTCCAAGCACGTTTACCCGTGCAATGTAGGCGATGACAAATCCATTGCCAATGTGATGGATACCATCGCAAGTCATTGGAATCACATCGATTTTGTCGTTCACGCCATTGCCTTTGCTGATAAAGACGAACTGCGCGGCCGCTTTGTGCGCACCAGCCGTGAACACTTCAAAACCTGTTTAGATACAAGCGCTTACAGCATGATTGCCGTGGCTAATGCTGCACACCCGCACATGAAAAATGGCGGAAGTCTGCTGACTTTAACCTACCTCGGTGGCGAAAAAGTGGTGGCCAATTACAACGTGATGGGTGTGGCGAAAGCCGCGCTGGAAGCCGGTATTCGGTACTTGGCGGCCGATTTAGGGCAGGAGAATATTCGCGTGAATGCGCTCTCGGCTGGCCCCGTCAAAACCCTTGCTGCCAGCGGCATCGGCGGCTTCCGCGATATGCTGAAACACCATGAACAAACCGCACCTTTGAAGCGCCTGACAACTCTGGAAGATGTAGGAAATTCAGCGGTTTACCTGCTTTCTGACCTCTCTAAAGGTGTCACGGGCGAAGTGCATTATGTAGACGGTGGGGCGAACATTTTGGGCAATGGCCCTCTCCCACAAAATACGCCACAAGCTGCTGAATAATATAAGCTTTACGCCACTTGCTCCAGCAAAAACAATTGCGTGTTGCCGTACTGATTGTTCTTCAAAAGTGACAGAAATGCTGGGAATTCTGGGGTAAAGTCGCGGGCGGTTTCCACCAACCAGAGCGTGCCTACGGTGCCCCAATTTTGGCGGTTGAATAAGGCAGTGTAGAGGTTTTTATCGGCATAGGGTGGGTCGAGCACAATCACGCTAAAAGGCAAGGTGACATTGAGTTTTCGTGCGTCGGTCGCATGAATACTACAGGTGCTTTTGTCAGCATTTAAAGTGGTTAAATTGGTGTGAAGCAGGTCGGTATCGGTATCGGCAAACGTCACATGCGCGGCGCCACGGGAAAGGGCTTCCAAGCCCCATTGGCCGCTGCCGCAACAGGCATCTAAAAGGCGAATATCTGGCCAATTGACGCGGCTTCCCAGCATGTTCAGCCCTGCCAATAAGACTTGGTTTTTGGTGGGGCGCATGGCGTCATCGCCCACAGGCAACAGCACTTTGCGGCCACGAAAGTGGCCAGTGGAAATGTGGGTGAGAGCGGTGTTTGGTGAGCGGTTGCGCATGTTTTTGATATAACGCATAAAAAAACGCTTGGCGAGTGAAACTTTAATTGTTACAGTTTTCAGCATGACTGTTTGGACAATTCTCACCACCTACTATATTGGCTTTTTGCAAGGCTTGCTGGTGACGCTGGAATTGTCTGCCACCGTATGGATTGGCGGGTTGGCCTTGGGCACGGCACTGGGTGTTGCGGGGCATACGCATAAGTTTCAGGTGGGATTACCATCGCAAGTGGTGTCGTTTGTTTTGTCGGGCGTGCCGTTGTTGGTGTTTCTGTTTTGGCTGCATTACCCGCTGCAAGCCGTGTTTAATGTGGTGATTGACCCATTTTATACCGCCGCGTTTACCCTCACGTTTGTGAATGTGTTTGGGGTGGCCGATATTGTGCGCGGCGCGTTAAATGATTTCCCCCGCCAATATGTGGTGGCGGGGCAGGTGTGTGGTATGGACGCGGCTAAAATTTTCCGCACCATTCAATTTCCGCTGATTTTCCGCAACATTTTGCCTGCCTTGCTGATGCTGCAAGTGGCCATGTTGCACACCACATTATTTGCCAGTTTGATTAGTGTGGAAGAGATTTTCCGCGTGGCGCAACGCATTAACGCCAGCATTTATAAACCGGTGGAAATTTATACGGCGCTGGGTTTCTTCTTCTTGGCGGTGTGCTTGCCCATTAATGGTTTTGCGCTGTGGTTGAAACATAAATATACACGGAATATCAGTGAAGGTTAATGTGATGAAAAATATCATAATTTCAATTGTATGTGCTGTTATTGCAGCTGTTATAAGTGTGAAGGTATTGATGCCGCAACATGGTGCTGCGATGGTTAAAGAAGATGCGTTTGAGCGGGTGATGCGCACGGGCGTGTTGCGGTGTGGCTTTGTGGATTATAATCCGACAAATATTGTAGACCCAAAAACTGGGGCGCAGTCGGGGATTCTTTATGATGTGGCGGAAGAAATGGCTGTGATGTTGGGTTTAAAAGTGGAATGGATTGCCAGCGAGGGGTGGGCGGCTTTTGTCACCGATTTGGCGCACGGGCGCTTTGATGCATTTTGTGGCGCAGGTTTTGGGCTTCCGCAGGAATTAAAAGAAACAGAGCTGATTGGCCCGATTTATTATTCGCCCATTTTTGCGTGGGTGCGGCACGATGATGCGCGATTTGACCAAGGTTTGCAGGTGCTGAACAGTGCAGAATTTACCATTGCTGAAACCGATGGCTCGGTGAGTGGCATTATTGCGCGGGAGGACTTTCCATTGGCAAAAATAGTATCGTTACCTCAAACGGCGCCTTATACCTCGATGTTGCTGAATGTAGAGAGCAAAAAAGCAGATGTGGCTTTTGTGGAAAACTTTTCGGCTTATGGATATATTGCGCATAATACGCAGGTGCTTAAACGGGTTGAAACGCCTGAGCCTGTGAGGATTTATACGAATGTATTTAGTGTCAAAAAAGGCGAGTTTGCATTGCAATCTATGCTGCAACGTACGTTAGAAAACATGCATATGACTGGAAAAGTAAAAGCTATTTTGGCAAAATATGCCGAGAAACCTGATACGTTTTGGCCTGTGGCAGAGCCATACAAAAGATGAAAAACAGTTTACTTGCAGCACTTATTGCTCTTGTTGCCGCTTACAGCACGGTGAAATTGGCCTTGCCAAAGGGGGCTGGGGTTACAGCCAAGGAAACGGCGTACGAGCGGGTGATGCGCACGGGCGTGTTGCGGTGTGGGTATAATATGTGGCCACCCGCCGTGATGTTGGACGCTAATACGGGGAAAGTATCGGGCATTGTTCCTGATTTGGTAGAATATGCGGTAAAAGCACTGAACTTAAAAGTGGAGTGGGTAGAGCAGGCGGCGTGGGGGAATTTTCCGCAAGATTTAAAAAATGGCCGTTTTGATGCCATGTGCGCAGGGGCTTGGGAAACCAAAGAGGCGGCACCGCATGTCACCTATACACGGGCAGTGTTTTATAACCCTGTTTTTCCGTTTGTGCGGGTTGATGATCATCGGTTTGATGCTGATTTGCGGGTGCTGAATAGCCCGCACTATAAAATTGCCACCATTGATGGCGCGATGACAGATATTATTGCGCAAGAAGATTTTCCGCTGGCTGGGAGGGTTTCGTTGCCGCAGTTGTCTGATAATTCTCAGGCTATTTTAAATGTGGTGTTGGGTAAGGCAGATGTGGTGTTTAATGAAACCAGCGTGATGAACGATTATATGAAGAAAAATCCTGGACAGTTGCGTATGGTGGGTACTGTGCCTCATCGCGCTTTTGCCTCGCCGCTTTTGGCAGCGTATATTACGGAAGCCGAGCTTATTCGGATGTTTGATACCGTGTTAAGTGAGATGCATTTGCAAGGCACTGTGCAGCGGATTGTTGATAAATATGAACCTGATCAGCGGGTGTTTATCCCTGTAGCTAAACCTTATGCAGGGGTGAAATGATGAAAAATAGCTTACTTGCAGCCCTTATTGCCATCATTGCCGCTTATTGCACGGTGAAATTAGCCTTGCCAAAGGGGGTTGGGGTTACAGCCAAGGAAACGGCGTATGAGCGGGTGCTGCGCACGGGGGTGCTGCGCTGCGGGTATTGGAATTGGCCACCGTTGGTGGAAGTGAATGCTAACACCAAAGAGCTTTCTGGTATTATGAAAGAGTACACCGATGCGTTGGGCGAAGTGCTGAATATTAAAGTGGAATGGACGGAAGAGCTTGGATTTGCTGACTTCTTTTTAGCGATTCAAAACAACCGAGTGGACGCCATGTGTGCAGGTGTGTGGCCAATGGCTGAACGTGCGCGGGTGATGGAGTTTACGGAACCTGTGTTTTTTATTCCCATGCATTTTTATGTGAAAGCTGATGATGCGCGGTTTGATGGTAATATTCAGGCACTAAATCAGCCTGGAATTAAATTTTCCACCATGGATGGTTTGGTGGCAGATATGATGCTGAGGAAGTATTACCCGCAAGCAGAGGTGATGAGTATTACGGCGGCAAATTCGGTGGGCGAAACATTTGATATGATTGCGGCTGGTAAAGTGGATGCGACCTTAAACGATGTGATTGTGGCGCAAAATTATATGGCGGCAAATCCGGGGAAAATTAAAGAGGTAACATGGCCGTATCCCGTCACATTTTTTGGCAATACTATTGCTGTGGGTAAAGATGAGTGGGCATTAAAGCGCATGTTGGATATTGCAACCGACCAGTTAGAAGCTTCGGGCGCTATTGAGCAGTTGGTGCGCAAATATGAACGTTTCCCTGATACGTTGTATTTACCAGCGAAGCCTTACCAAGCATTAGGGCAAAAAAATGCTGATGAAAAATAGAGGGTTGTGACTATGAAAAATATGCTTTTTTCTGCATGTATAGCCCTGTTGGTGAGCTTGGGTGTGGTGCAGTGGTGGTTGCCAGAGGGAGCTGGGGCTAAGGCGAAGGAAACGGCCTACGAGCGCGTGATGCGCACGGGGGTGTTG
>JBAQUW010000024.1:0-8694 GCA_049297755.1 Alphaproteobacteria bacterium | reverse complement strand
GTTGCGTGGACGAAAAATTGCTACATTTTGCTGTGGCAAACCCATGTTTGTCATTCCTCCTGGTTGACTGCGTCCATTTGTTCTCATTTGGCCGCAGATTTCCTTGGTTCCCCCCAAGGTTGCCGCGTTTTATAGCACCACCGTATGCCATTTGGCAAGCCCTTTTGGCAGATATTTACACGGCACCGCCAATTCTTTGCCCACAGCCACTTTTGTAACCCTTTTTAGAGTTGTGCATTCTTTTCTACATTGCCCCCTTGGGTAAAGGCGCACAGGCATGTATGATAAGCAGGTAGCAACAGAGGTCACCTTATACTTTGGACTTTACCGTCACCATTTTCCGCCGCGACCGCACCGACATGGCGCCCAAAACCTTTTACCTCAGCCGCTGGCGTCTCATTGGCTATTTTCTGCTGCTGGTGGGCTTGCCTGTGTTTGGCTTTTGGCTCTCTTATAGTGTTGTAGCCCCACGGATGCTGAACACCGACGTGGCCGAATTGCGCTTTACCGCGCAAGAAAGCAGCGAATCGGCCGAATTGCTGGAAGCCCGCCAAGAAGCCTTGGTGGAAGAAAACGAAACCCTGCGCATTGACCTGCAAAACGAAAAAGGGCTACGAGCCGAGCTAGAAGCCAAACTGGCCATTGCCGAAACCGCCCGCGCTGAAGGCAGCACCAAACTGGCAGGGCTAGAGGGCGAAGTGATTGATTTGCGCCAAAAAATTGTGTTTTTTGAACAGCTGACCAAACCCGCAAACGAGCAAGCACCCCTACAATGCTTTAATATTGACGCGACGCTGAAGGACAAAACCCTCACCTACGCCTTCACCCTGATGAAAAATGACGGCAAAAACAAAGCGCCGATGGACGTGAAAGTGGTGCTCCGCGCCATGGTGGGCGCCAAAGCGCTGGATATGGCCAAGGCGGAAGTAGAAAAAATGGCACCACTCCAAACCAAAAACACCCGCCTCACCTTCGATAGCACCATCAAAGGCAGCGTGACGTTGAAAGATATTCCCGATGGCCTGCGCCTGCTCGATATCCGCGCCTACCAAGGCGACAAAACTGTGGCCCACTGCTGGAAGGCGTTTTAAACCAACTCGCAGTCATTGCGAGCGCAGCGCGGCAATCTTACCAACTTGTTGATGCCTACCTTGCTCAGATTGCTTCGGTGTGGCTCGCAATGACTGCGCCCCCACACAAAAAGCCTCCCTACGGAGGCTTTTAAACTTGCGGCACTTAGCCTTGGGTAACAGAGTAACGGCCAGTTTTGCCGTTCACGCGCTTGTTGCTCATGGTCACGCGGCGCTGGCCTTTAAATTCGCCAGCTTTATTGCGGCGACGAGTGGTCACTTGCAATTTGCGGTCACGCACTTTTTCAGCGCGGATAGAACCTTGGTATTTCATATACTTACTCCCTCATTTGACCTTAAACAACAAGCTGCACACACAGCATTTGGTGTCTTTTAGCGGGTTTTGCGCCCGCTGGCAAGCATTATTTTACCGCCTCGCCCACAATTTCATTCCCTAACCGCCGCATCACCACAAAGCCATACCCCCACACCACAGGCAACCAATAAGGCACCCCAAATAACGAAGCATATTGCCAAAATTGCGTTCTGAAAAACAATCCTAATCCAACCTCAACCACCAAACCTATCGTTAGCCCTATCGCAAACAACAGCCATTCACGTTGCTGATATTCCAACCAAAACGTATAGCCTAAAATAGCAAGAACCAACAACAGCAACAGCAGCTCATAGTGTGGAAATAACCCTTGAATGATAAAAAATCCGACCCATGGCCACATGTGCGACACAACATGTCGTAACACCCAAAAATGAGAGAGAGAGAGCCTAGCCACGGTGCCTAAACTTAATCCGCCCCTTGGTCAAGTCATACGGCGTCATTTCCACCGTCACTTTGTCACCTTCTAAAATACGGATATTGTTTTGGCGCATTTTGCCTGAAATATGGCACAGCACTTCGTGGCCATTTTCCAGCTTTACCCGAAACAGGGTGTTGGGCAGCATCTCGGCCACCACACCTTCTAATTCAATCACATCGTTTTTACTCATAGGTGGCTCTTACCGCTTATCGATGCTGGTTGTCAATGTTTTAAACACAGTATCCATGCTTTGGGTGCCATCCACCTTCACCACACGGCTGCCATAATAGGCCACCACGGGGGCGGTTTGTTCATGATACACCTTTAAACGGTGGCGGGTCACTTCGGGCTTATCGTCCTCGCGCTGCACCAGTTTTTCGCCCGTTTCATCGCAAATGCCCGCAGCACGGGGTGGGTTGTGGTGAATGTGATAAATGCGTTTGCTGAGTGGTGCAAACAGGCGGCCAGCCTTGCGCTCCACCAACGTTTCTTCGTCCACTTCCACCAAAAAAATGTGGTCGAGCTGTTTTTTCAGCCCCTTCAGCATCACATCCAATGCCTCGGCCTGCGGCTGGGTGCGAGGGAAACCGTCTAAAATCACGCCCTTGGCCATGCGCGGCTCTTGCAGTTTTTCCTGCACCAGTTTAATGGTCATGGCATCGGGCACCAAATTACCCGCATCGATAATAGCCTTAATCTCTTGCTCAACGGGCGTTTGCGGGTTTTTAACAATATCGCGGAACATATCGCCCGTGCTGAGGTGCACCACCCCGTAATGCTCGGCCAACTTGGCAGCTTGCGTGCCTTTGCCAGCACCAGGGGGGCCCATCATCAAAATAATCATACTGCCACAATCCTCTTTTTATTCAGTATGTTGTTTACACCTTGCGGCGGCCACGCAAGGCCGATTTTTTCAGCAAACTTTCGTACTTTTGCACAATCAGCGCACTCTGAATCCGACTGACCGTATCAATCGTCACACTCACCATAATCAACAAACTGGTGCCGCCAATATACATGGGAATCGCTTGCTGGGCGTGCAATACATCGGGCACGGCACACAACACCGCCAAGTAGGCGGCACCAATCACGGTCAGGCGTGTCACCACATTATCAAGGTGCACAGCCGTAGCCGCACCTGGACGAATCCCTGGGATAAATCCGCCATTTTTCTTTAGGTTTTCCGCCGTTTCTTCGGCATTAAAGGCTACCGTTGCAGTATAAAAAAAGCAGAAGAACACTATCAACGCCACAAACAGCGCCAAATACACGGGTTTGCCGGGGCTCATCCACACGCCCACAAACTGTGCCCATGCACTGTTGGGCGCAAAGCTGGCGGCAGTCACAGGCGCCATGAGCAACGCGCTGGCAAAAATGGGCGGAATCACGCCAGCCATATTTACCTTTAATGGCAAGTGGTTAGCCTCGCTCATCACGCTGCCTTGCGCAGTTTGGCGCTTGGGGTATTGAATGGTCAGTCGGCGCTGGGCGGTTTCCATAAACACAATGGCAAACACCATGGCCACCATGCCGATGAGAATGGCCGCCACAGTCAGGCCGCTCATGGCGCCGGTGCGAGAAAGTTCAATCATTTGGGCAATCATGGCAGGCATCTCGGCAGCAATACCTGCAAAAATAAGCAGCGAAATGCCGTTACCAATACCTTTGACGTTAATTTGCTCGCCCAACCACATCAAAAACATGGTTCCCGTCATAATTGTCAGGGCCGTTTGCAGGCGGAACAACATACCTGGTTCCAGCACCAAACGGGTGACTTCGCTGCCAATGTTCACGGTTTGGAACTCAATACCCGTGGCCAAACCATACCCCTGCACAAAGGCTAATAAAACCGCCAAATACTTGGTGTATTGCGTCAGCTTGCGGCGGCCCACTTCGCCTTCTTTTTTCAGCTCTTGCAGGGCAGGGTAGGCCGAAGCCATCAGCTGAATAATAATGCTGGCGGTAATATAAGGCATAATATTCAGGGCAAAAATGGCCATACGGCTAAAAGCACCGCCCGAAAACATATTGAATAAGCCAAAAATGCCCTGCTGAAGCGTGGTTTGGTACTGCGCCAAGGCGCCCGCATCGATACCCGGCAACGGAATATGCGTGCCCAAGCGATACACAATAAAGGCAAACAAAACAAAGAGAACGCGACCTTGCAGATCTTTGGCGCGGGTTAACAAATCGGCCACTTCGGCTTGCGATCCAAAGGCAATACGGCTCATACGACGGGGGTCTCCATTTCTGATAACAGTTGCCTACAACATACATGAAAGCAAGGGGTTTGCGCCACTTTTCTTTGCCCACAGCCCTGCATTTTTGCTTGAAGGAGAGGCAATTTTGCACAGGACGCATGCCCACTTTTTAAGCACATGTAAACTTTCGGCTCCAAATCGGCTCTCAAAGTCAACCCATTGAAAATATTGGCTTATTTTATGTAACATTTCGGCTCCACATCGGCTTCAAGTGGCATTTTTGGGCTATTTGTCAGACAAATCTCATGGCAGCTCATTTTGGCCCGTCCATTTTAAGTATACAGTTTTTAGATGGGTCTATCTCTCTCTAGATTGACAACTTCATGTAAAAAGTATACGGATTAAAATCACGATGCCTTTCGTCTCACCTGCACCTTTTACCAATGGAGATTTTCCATGAACGACAAACCAGGCAATGACGCTATGACGACGCTGTTTGGCGACACGCCCCCTCTCCGCACCATCACCACTGCTGATGTACTGGCCTTGCAAGGCAACACGCAAGCCAAAAGCACCTACAACCTGCACGCGGGTAAGGCTGAAGCACTTGGCCATGCCTTGAAAATCGTCATAGACACTTTCAACGCTGAAATTGCCAAAGCCGAAAAAGCTATGGATGCCGCCTATGTGGAGGCAACCATGGCCGCGCACGTTGACGATGTGTATGAAGGTGTGCCGCTGATGGTTGAGCCTGTGGTGATTGAGTTGGGCTGGCTGCTGAAAGAAGGGCTGAACCCGCAATGTGGGTTTGGCGCTCTCCACTCGCGGTTAGACCATGGCCGCGCCTTTCAGCCAAATTACCCGCACATTTTCACTCTCAACTTGGCTAGCCGCAACCCGCAGCCCGAGGCTCTGGCCGATGCACACGCCATTGTGGTGATGCCCACCATGCAGGCGTTGGAGAGCTTGCTTGACCCCATTCCGCATTTTCCGCACACACCCAAGCAATGGGCGCGGATAACGGTGGATGGGCCTTACCGCAAGGCCTTGCTACTACACCTGCAAGGGGTGTGGTACATGGTGCCAGAGGAGGAGCGGGCTGAGGACATTGGTTACCAAAAGGCCGATATCTCCTTCCATTGCCACCCCTGCCACAACCGCGCCGATGCGCTGGCCAAGGCCAAGGCCTGGGTAACGGGCCACGAGGTGCAACTTTCCGCCCCTGTGGAGCCACCGCTGTTTGCCGAGGTGCGAGAAGCCCTTGCGGCACTTGATGCCGCTTGGGTGGGCTATCGCGGCACGTTGCAAGCACGGCCTGTGCCGCGGGTGAGCAGCTACTCGGCAGCAGAACTTACGGCCATGTTGCAGCCCCCGCCCAAAACCCCCTACAAACGCCGCGCCTTTTTTGTGGCGTAAAGCAAAAGGCCCCCATGTGGGGCCTTTTGTTTTTGGGCATAGGCGTCTCTCGGGCGTGACCATCTCGTGCAGCACACAGTCGGTTGAGTTTGGGCATGAGATGGCCGCGCAAGCTCGCCATGACGACGTTTTATTGTTGACCGACAGCGGTTGGCATCACGCAGTCATTGCGAGGTTTACCGAAGCAATCTGAGCAAGGTGGTGTAGCTCGGTGGGTCAGATTGCCACGCTGCGCTCGCAATGACTGAGTTTTACTTACACCGCACAATAAAAACCTAGCATTTGCGGGGATTTGGCACAGGTTTGTCAGGAAAATATCAGCGGTGGGGTTGCAAAAGTGGCGGGGCGTTCCATATTAAGGGGAGAGAGCAACCGAAAGGAGCATGACTATGGCTGAACGTAAAATTGAACAGAAGCATGTAGAGGCTGCGCTTATTATGCTGGCCCGTGAATTAGGCATGGAGCCAAATACATTGACGGTAGAAACAGATAGCAATAGTAAATTTACCGTATTAAGTGCTGGAGGTGAAATTCTTTGCTCTGGCGATTCCCGTCGCATGAGAGACGACAGAAACCCTCAAGATCCAAGCCTAGGCGTAAATTTTAGCTTCATATTTGCAGAAGGTTCGCCACACATTCAAGTTAGCCCTAGTGAGTATATTCAAAGCGAATCTGGGCGAGGTTCATTGCTTAGCTTGGCTATTTCTGATGATGCTGTTTATGCCAGTTTTGATCAATTAGAAAAAAAGAACTTGTCAGAAACAGAAATGATTGAAGCCTTTGGTAAATGTAGTGTCTATAAAGTTGCGACTGGTGAACATATAGGTGTAAGCGTTCGTGGAAATACCCCAGGAAATTATCGTCATCGAACAATTGCCGACTAATATTATCTGCAACAATAAACCGCCCATCGGGCGGTTTATTGTGATCAAAACCAAACTTATTTGGCTTTTTTCTCGCCTTTCACCAGAGCTTTTTTGGCTTCGGGGAAGGTGATTTTACCACCGGCTTTTTTGATTTTTTCGATGGCAGAGGCTGAAGCTGCTGCGGCATCGATGGTCAACTTCACGGTCAAGTCGCCAGTGCCCAAAATTTTCAGGCCATTGGTGGCGGCTTTTTTGGTCATACCGGTGGCGCGGATGGTGTCCATGGTCACGGTTTGGCTGGCGTCTAAGCGGCCAGCGTCGACCATGGCTTGCAGGTCACCCACGTTCACGACGGTGAATTCCTTCATGAAGATGTTGTTAAAGCCGCGCATAGGAATACGGCGGTAGATGGGGCTTTGGCCGCCTTCAAAACCTGGGCGTACGCCTTTACCTGAACGGGCAGTTTGGCCTTTGCCCCCGCGTTTGGAGGTTTTACCTTTGCCAGAACCGATACCACGGCCGACGCGTTTTTGGTCTTTACGGGCGCCTAAGTTGTCGCGTAAATCGTTGAGTTTCATGTGTACTTTTCCTTTAGTTGTCGCCCCTCCCCTGCGCACCCGCAAGGGAGGAACTCGGTTTTGATATTACTTAGCTACTTTGTCAGAAGTGACATTCACCAAGTGCTGCACTTTGGCGATCATACCGCGCACCGAAGGGGTGTCGAGCAGGTCACGCACGCGGTGCATTTTGCCAAGGCCAAGGCCGATGAGTGTGGCCAGTTGGCTGCCATCGCGGCGGCTAGGGCTGCCAATTTGTTTGACAGTCAGCTTGGTGCCTGTGGCGGCTTTTTTAGCCGTTTTGGCTGCGGGTTTGGCCGCAGGTTTTTTGGCGTTTTTGGTCATGGGGTTACTCCTTCGTCTCAGCGGCAGCTGGCGCGTCTACTGCTTTTGCAGCAGCTTTCACGGCATCGCCTTTTTTCTCAGATTTTACCACGGGGGCGGCTTCGCGGGGCTTGCGCTCGCCACGGTTTTCGCCACGGCCTGCACCTGCGTTACGGCTGTCGCGGTCACCACCACGGCCACCTTCGGCACGTTTGCCGCCGCGGTTGTCTTTACCGCCGCGTTTGGCATCGTTGGTCATTTTTTTGGCTTTTTGCTTGGCAGCATCTTTCACGGAATCTTCTTTAGAATCCACATCGCCTTTGCCTGCTTCGTCGCGGTGCAGGGTCAGGTCGGTGATTTTCAGACCACGCTTGGCCGCCACGTTGCGGGGCGTTTCCATTTTGCTGAAAGCATCGAAAGTGGCTTGAATCATGTTGTATGGGTTGTTGGTGCCCATAGCTTTGGCCACCACGTCGCGGATACCCATCACTTCAAACAACAAACGCATGGCACCACCAGCAATGATACCCGTACCTGGAGTTGCTGGCTTCAGCAACACGCGGGCGGAACCGAATTCACCTTTCACTTCGTGGTGAATGGTGCGGCCATGGCGCAGCGGCACGCGCACCATGTTGCGTTTGGCATCGTCGGTTGCTTTGCGCACGGCATCGGGTACTTCCTTAGACTTACCTTTGCCCCAGCCCACACGGCCTGCTTCATCGCCTACAATCACCAGTGCGCTCATGGCCATACGGCGGCCACCTTTCACGGTTTTGGCAACGCGGCGGATACCTACCAGTTTGTCGACGAGTTCGCCTGCAGCGCGCTCGGTATTACGGTTTTGACGTTGATCGCTCATGTTCATGTCTCCTTAGAAGTTCAAGCCGTTTTCGCGGGCAGCATCGGCCAGCGCTTTAATGCGACCCATGTAGCGGAAGCCGCCACGGTCGAAGTACACAGCCTCGACACCTGCGGTTTTGGCGCGTTTGGCCAATTCGGCACCCACGCTTTGCGCGGCAGCGGTGCTGGTGGTCGATTTCAAAGATTTACGGATTTTTTTATCGACCGTGCTGGCAGAAACCAAGGTTTTGCCGGCGGTGTCATCGATAATTTGAGCGTACATGTGGCTATTGCTGCGGAAAACCGTCAGGCGATAGCGTTCGGTACGGGCGGCGGCGGTTTTCACCGTGTGGCTCACCCGCACGCCACGGATGCGGCGTTTGATTTGCGGAGTTTTCATAGACTTATCCTTTTACGTTTATCTGGTTACCGAAGAGTCGTTTCGGCAATTTTCCTTGGTTTTGGCCATACGGCAATAGGTATAGACATACGCTAAACCCAAGGGGATACGGCTGTTTACGGGGTTTTGGTGGGGGTGTCAAGGGGAAAAAAACGCAAACAGCCAAGCATACTCCGTCATTCCCGCGGAGGCGGGAATCCAGGAG